>CAZRNP010000041.1:0-10551 GCA_964601485.1 uncultured archaeon | reverse complement strand
GTAAAAAACAGTACACCAAAAACAAACACAAAGTAACAAGATAGAATAGCTATAAACTTGCTCGATTCTTTCAAACTCCTAGGCTCATATAATTTGAAATAGGTTTTTTCAAACCATGATTTGGCTTTTTTGTTTAATGACGATATGGTATACTGCATCGTACTTGAATTCCATTTACACCAAGTTGTCATCGCATGGCTGCTAATTTCATCCCCTTTGGTCATATCTTCAAACATTAAACTCAAAACATCTTTTTCAAAATTTAAAAGAGAACTTTTTGGGGATAATTCTTTCCTTCCTTTTTTAGTGATCTTAAAAATTTGTTCGGTTTTTTCCATCAAGCCAAACAATTTTTCTTTCTTTTCTTCCCTTATGTCGATGAAACCCCTTCTTGCAAGGTCGAATATCGTGGCGAGCAATCCTCTTGCAGAATTTTTTGTATTTTCTCCATAGAGTGCAGATAAAGCCATGGGTGGTATATTTCTTGGTGGTTCAGGCTCGTATTTTAATTCATAATCGACTTTTGGTTCAACTCCGTATTTCAGATAAAAATAGAAGAAAATTATCAATGGGATTACTATTAGAAATATTACATAAAATATTGGAGATTGAGTAAAGTTACTAATTTGACCTGATTGAAAAATTCCTCTTTCTTCATTTAATATCGCTTCGTACTTTTTTGATTGGGTTGGAAATACATCAGGGAATATTGAAGGTGAAGTTAAAACTCTGAATTCTACAAAAGAATTTTTCGGTACATCATTAACGTCAACAGTAGCTTTCTTTAAATCATCAGAAAAGTTTAATGCCCCAGGTTTAGCTCTAGTATGAATGAAAACTTTGAAAAGGCTTGGGGAAGGTTCTGGTAGATTAATCTCCGCATGTAAATTTTGAATGAATTCGTGCTCATCTTCTATGACTTTCCAGTAAAAATCAGCCACATCCTCGTATCTTTTTATCGCATCCTTTATCTTGTAAGTGATTAAGAATCTTTTTATTTGATTGTTAGCACTGTAATACCATGTGGCTTTGACGTGACTATTGTCTTCTTCTATGTTGAAATTAACTGCCTGATTGTTGTCTAAATCTCTTATTTCTATAAAATCTATGTCACTCGAACCTTTCTTTTTGAGGTCTAAGTAAGCCCAAGTGAAACTTCCTTGAAAATCGTAAGCCCTCTCTTGAGAAACTATGACAGAACCGTCTTTTTCAGGGTTCAAAAACATTTTAATGTAAGAATAAGAGTAAGATTTTGCAGATGCTGTTTCAGTGTGTAAAATTATAAGTATGAAAAATACTGAAAACAATAAAATTAGTCTTTGCATTTTCATAAAATAATATTTGAAGTCAAAGTTTATAGATTACAGTTACTTTGATTCTGTTAAAGTTAGAGGAATTTAGAATTATAGTTTTCGTAAAATTGTAAAATCTTTCTCACGAAGTTGAAATATCTGAGGTGTTGAATACAATCTTCTAAGTTGAGATTTTAGTTCATTTACAAAGTCAACGAAAGTGGATAGTTTTTTAGACGAAATAGCTACTTCAATCAGTGGACCAAATTTAACCTCTGATTTCGGAGTACAAATATAACTTTCTACATATCCCATAAATTTTGTTGTTTGGACCCATAATTCATGTTTACAAGAAAAATTTATGCCATAAAATCGAGATTGTGTATATTCGCAATAAAATCCATGTTTTCTTTTTAATGAACGTAAAATATCTTTAATGTAAGTGTCATTATTAGAAATGTCTTCTCGTGTTTTGGATATAACTTCCCCCTTTGGTTTATATACACATTGATCAAAAATTCCAAACTGTTCTTCTGGTGATGAACCTGGTTCAGTTTTGAGAGCATAAATCATTCTTATTCCATCTTTAAGCGCTACATATTCTACTCTATTGACAGAAGGTTCTAAAGAAATGATTATTGGGTTCACTGTTAGTCTCTTTTCTATGCTTTTCATGATCGCACCTTTTAAAGGTTGAAAGATTAAATTTATAAGATGATATCATGGATTGTAAACAACCAAAAAACCTAAAATCCTGCCCATGTACTTATCCTGGCTGCAGTAGAAAAGGTATCTGTTGTGAGTGTATAAGACACCATAAAGAAAACGGAGAACTGCCAGCTTGCTGTTTTTCAAAAGAAGTAGAAAAGACTTACGACAGGTCGGTGGAAAGATTTATACAAGCAATTCAAAAATGATAGGTATGGTCAGCAAAGAAGACGTGATGAAAGTATTGAGACAATGTTATGATCCTGAGATAGGTATAAGTTTAGTTGATTTAGGCTTGATATACGATGTTAAAGTTGATGGTGATAAAGTTCACATCAAGATGACTTTGACAACACCAGGCTGTCCTATGCATTCTCACATGACTCAAGATGTTCAAAATAAAGTTAAAAACATGAAAGGCGTTAAGGGTGTTAAGATAGATTTAGTCTGGGATCCGCCATGGACTCCAGAAAGAATGTCGAAAGAAGTAAGAAAAAAATTAGGTTTGTGAGGGTGATTTAATGGCTAAAATAATACACGACAAAGAAGCATGCATTGGCTGCGGGGCGTGTGCGTCTATTTGCCCAGACAACTGGGAGATGAAAGGAAATAAATCTAAACCTAAGAAAACAGAACTAACTGACATCGGATGCAATCAAGAAGCCGCTGATGCTTGCCCTGTTCAATGTATAAAAATAAAGTAAGTGTTAAGTTTTATCGGTTGAATTTTTTATTTTCTTTTAGTTTTATTCTTAACTTTTAATCTCTTCTCGTGTTTTTCCCCTGGCTCTGGCACGTCTGCGAAATTACTCAGGATAAGGCCTTTATTTGTTATATCGATCGGGTATATGTCTGCCCCATGCTTTGTTCTTCTCATTTTTCTTATCAATAAACTCCTTGGCGACCCCCCGGCTACAAACTCTAGGTAATTTAAAACGATGACACCGTCTACGAGGAATTCTTCAATACCAAAAGTACTCAAAGCTTTAGATCCTTCGGGAATTTCAGTTATAAGTAGGCTTGTGGCACCAGAGTGTTTAAGTTTGTTTATGAATTCAGATATCTCTGACCTCATTCTAGCTGGCTCTAATTCCGAACAAACTAGTGATAAAGTGTCCAGCACAAACCTCTTGGCTTTTATGTCATTTATCTTATCCATGACTGCCAAAGGCAACTCTCTCAAATCCCATGTGGGTAAGTATTCTATGATACATTTGTTCTTTTCGATGTATTCTTTAAAATTCCACCCAAAATATTCCACGTCCGCAAAAATATCTTCTGGCTCTTGTTCCAGAGTTATGTAAACGCCATTCTCCCCTTTCTGTAAACCACTCCATATGTACTGTAAACCAAAAATAGTTTTACATGTTCCAGTAGCACCTGAAATCAGGTTTATGGAATTTTTAACGAACCCTCCACTGATGAGTTTATCCAAACCTGGGATTCCAGAACTAACTCTTTCGACCATAATATGAATTTATTCTAATATTATATTAAATTATGCAGTTGTGTGAATTGAAAGATTCTTACGAGAAGAAAAAACCTGAAATAAAGAAGAGGTTGGAAGATTTCAGGAAAGTTTGGGAAAGGTCTGATGAAAACGTTTTCATTGAATTGTGTTTCTGTTTGTTGACGCCACAATCTAAGGCAAGGGCGGCTGATAGAGCGATAAAAAGTTTGTTGGAAAAGAAAATACTTTTCTCTGGAAATAAAGAACAAATCTTGAAAGAATTGACAAGCGCGGGTGTAAGGTTTCCTGAGAATAAAGCGAAGTATATCGTAGAAGCAATAGAACTTTTCACTCGTAATGGAAAAATCGATATAAAAAATAAATTGGACAGAGGAACTGCGTATGCTAAAAGAGAATGGTTGGTTGAAAACGTGAAAGGTTTGGGTTATAAAGAAGCCAGTCATTTTCTGAGGAATATAGGAATTGGTTTTGATTTAGCTATTCTAGACAGGCACATAATGAAAAATCTCATGAAACATGAGGTCATCGATGAAATACCGGGATGCTTGAGTAAAAAATGTTATTTGTTCTTTGAAGAAAAGATGAAAAAGTTTTCAAAACAAATAGATATTCCTCTGGCTGATTTGGATCTATTCTTCTGGTCTGAGGAAACTGGGGAGATATTCAAATAACTGTAATATTAGCTTTCTTTAGTTCTGTGATGAACAACTCGTATATTGGTAACGTAATCTTACTCTTGAACTCACTCTCTAAGGCTGGTATCTCTTCGAAGCCTTTAGTGTTGATGATTTTTTTAACCAGGTTTTTCCCGTCCATGATTATTTTTTCTACTTTATTCGGTTCGACTTTAGTATACCTAGAAGCTACTAGTCCCAATATTTTGTCTATGTTGCAAGCGATTATCGCCTTGTATCCTTCCAAAAACTTAAACTGTGTCCTAAAAGCGTTCATCTCTCTTTTTACTCTTGTCAGTTCGCTCGCAAGGTTTTGATCATTTCCCCTTAGAATCAAACCATCGCAGTAATTGAGTATAAATCTTCTTGTGTCGAATAGTTCCTCTGTCGTAATGCATAAACCTATGGGTTTAATGTCATGCAATGTTAAAACCATAACATCACTGTTAAATTTGATTTGAAATAATAAATAATTTTTTAGTCATTTACTAATCTATCCAGGAAGAGTTGGTGGTTGTTCTTCTCCATTTCCAGATACTTCGAAACCAGGAGGTGTTGGTGGTTGTTCTTCTCCACCTAGAATGTTTGCAAAAACCCCATTTTCATAAGCGTATATAAAAATTGCAACGAGTAATATGACAATTAAAATTAATATTAATATTATGTAATTGGCATTCATTGAATCATGACTCTATTTTGAGTGCTTTACTAATTATTGATAATTCTCCTGGAGGTAATGGGGGTATTTCTGTCCCTAACTTACACCTATCTTTAACTTTCACAAAATATCCTTCTCCTGGCCTGAGAACTTGTGCTTTTTCATACTTCTTTGAAGCAGAATTAAACCACCAAGGACCACTCAACAAATTACAATCACCTATGATGCTGTAGAAGTTCACTGCTTCTGAAGGTCCACCAACCTGGTTCCATCCAGCTTCTAAATCAGGAAAATCATTTATAGTTATTTTATTCCCAGTCAACCTGACCATGCAATCGGAACCCATGTTAACCCAATAACCCCAGCCGTTAACGATACTATTAGGATCTTTCAAGACATCTATGTATTTACCGTTTGAATAATGCCAAACATTATCTGGAGATGGGCATTGTCTTTCAGGTGTGATTGTTTCAACTTCTGTCACTTTACCAGTTATAACATTCTCTACAGTCATTTGTGCTGTAGTTGTTTGACCAGTAGCTGTGAGGTAACTACGAATATCGACTGGGAATGAAAACATATTCCAACCAGCCTTAAACTTCAATAAAAATTCTTCCTGTTGATGCCAACTGCATTGATGATTTATGCATTTAGGTTGTATACATGGAGGACACTCTTCACCTGTTTTACAAAGAGGACATGATGTTACAGGACATGATTTATCTGAATAATCTGGATCGTTAACGCAGCAATCATAAGGACAAGTTTTTTTACCCACACAACAACATGTAGTTGATTGACATGGAGCACATTGCTGACCGACTGAACAAACTGGACAAGTTTGTGTACAACCATATACTCCTATATTAATTTCCCCTGAGTCACAACTATTCTTACAACTACCATACCTGTAATCGATAGATTTACATTTTTCGTTACAAGATTGATAATTGATTACTTTGACTTTTATTGAGTCAGTTGCTTTGTTTTCAGTATTATCAGTTATTGTTGCGGTTAGGAAAGCGCTACCATCATAACCAGATGTATCCCAATCATACCTACAATTTTTACTGTATACACATTTTCCCCCGCCTTCAGGACAACCAACACCTTGGGTACAATCATTTAATTGGATTACTTCTGCTATCTTTTCTCCTTCTTTCTGAATGCTTAAAGTCATCCCATCCAATTCATTAGTACTAGAAGCTTCTGCTGTAATCCTAACAATCCCTGAAACAGACTGACCATCCTTTGGTGAAGTAATGTCTATCTTTATTCCTTCTTTAATAAGATGACAACGACAATCATCTCCACATGTTGTTCCTGATGGACAAACATTACCATAAATATCTACTACGTTTGTATGGTCACAATAACATCCACCTTTATCCGTACATTGACCCAAACAACAATCTCCTGTCATACATCCATATACACCATATGGACAAGTCCCTTGCCACTTTCTAGAATACTGCCATTTATCAGTCCCAAGGTAATCGCATGCTTGTGAACATTCATTATGATTCACACATCCTCCTTGTATTGTTGTTGTGGTTGTTGCTGGAGTTGAACCTACATTAAGAACAACATCATCATAATAAACAGTATTTCCTAGGGAATTGGAACCAACGAAACCCAGACTAATATATGCAGAAGAATAAGGACCTAGTTTATATCCTAATTTTGCTAAATCCGATTGAACATCTCTTTTAATATAATACCATTTCTCAGATTGATATTCTGGAATGCAAATAGCAGTACCTACAGGACATTGATTAGTATTCGCATTATATATGTAATAACTTATTGAATAACCAGTTGTTCCTGATTGTGAAGAAGGATAAACTATGAAATGAACGGTTGGTATAGTATTTTCCTTAAGATATACAGCAAAGCCCAAAGATAATGGATAACTTCCACAATTAGTTAAGGGTATGCCCTGTTGTTGAAATGTTCCATCGGTAACATCAACACTATATGAACCATCGTAAACATATTGAGAATATTCCTTTTTATTCACTATTTTAATGTTCGGATGATTAGAATACCAGCCATTGAGATTTCCTGTTTCAAAATCTCCGTTAGTAACTAAATTATTGCAAATTGTTGGTATTGTTGTTGTGGTTGGATTTAGAACAGTAAACAATGCTGAATATGCATGTACTCCACCGTCTCTGTGTTTGATCATGAAATTCAAACTATCTTGATTGTGATAAGATTTAGGTATTAGATCCTTGTAAGTTATTTTTATAATTCCTCCAGGTTTTAAGTCATAATTTTCTGAAGTAGACTCACAAATCCAATTTCCAGTCCAACCATCAGGACAAACCACTTTAAGTGTAGATGAATCGAATTCATCATATGGTATGTTAACCCAAACGTGATTTATCGAATATGTATCGGTGTTATGAACTTCAAGTGTTATGTCAACATTTTTATTTGGTACGACTGTCGTTCCACCATCTGAAGTATATGCCTTAACTTCAATAGGTGAATAAGGATAAACTTTTAATGGATACCCCCCAGTAGTTGTAGTACAAATACCATTTGTATAACAGACTGTCAGGCTAACTTGATAATCTCCTACATCAAATGAAGGGAAAACATTAGAACACAAACACCAAGTAGTGGACGGACAAGTTACATCACATATAGCATAATTTTTTTCAATTAAAGTGGCCTTCATTTTAGCCAAATTGCTTCCAGAAATTGTATATCTTATATATTCATTTGGTTCGACATATTTTGGAATATATTCAGTAAAATCGTATTTATTTTCAACTTTTACACAAGCACCATCTACACAACCATAAGGACATTCATACGAAATGCTTCCAACTTTATAGCTCCCTTCTTCGCAATACATCTCATCAACAAATTTTAAATTCTTGCCGTTCCATTGGCCATTTTCAATACAGTTTGAACCTGGACAAGCTAATCCATTAGAAGAGCATCCATCGACAAAACTTCCAAATTGATTTTTTACAGTACCTTTTATATAATAATTCTTTCCGCTATCAGAATCTGTACAAGTTGTTGGAATTGTTGTAGTAGTTCCAGTAGATAAACAAGCTCCATTTGAACATCCATAAGGACATGTGTATTTTATAGTTTTTGAATCATTATTTTCACAATAACCTTCAGTTAAGACATCACCACTACAAGAATCACTTGCCCCACCACAACCACCACCAGTATCAGTAAAGGTACAAACAGTAACAGATCCTTTGGTATAATAATCCAATCCGCCATCAGAATCTGTACAAGTTTTATCCACTGGAGTTGTTGACTGTGAAATATCTAATGCAATAGATGATACACTAGCTTCTTTAGAGTAATAGTATATCGCAGAGACGTAGACATCTAAGCCACTTATCTTGTAAGTTATTCCCTGTGTAACGGATTTGGTTACACCGTTAACACTTATAACAGCTAAGTTAGTACCACTTACACCTTCATTTTTTATTGTATATTCAGTTCCACCAATTGTTACTTTCTGTTCTTCACCATCTTTCAAAATATATTGTGTGCTAATAACTGATGAAAAGGATATAATCAATAGAAAAATTATAGTTAGACACAATAAAATGTATTTTTTCATAATAATTATTTTAGGAATTCTGATATATAAAAATATTAATTCATTAACTCAAAAAGGGAAAATAAAGGGTAGAAAAATATGGTGATTAGACAACCCATCGTGGCGGTATTAGGCCATGTAGACCATGGAAAAACCAGTCTTTTAGATTCAATTAGAGGTAGTACTGTAAACGCAATGGAACCTGGCCAGATAACCCAACATATAGGCGCATCATTCATCCCGATAGACGTGATAAAAAGATTTTGTGGGTCATTGTTAGAAAAACTCAAGATAGAAATAAACATCCCTGGTCTCTTGTTCATCGATACTCCAGGACATGAGGCTTTCACGACATTGAGAAGAAGAGGCGGCTCTGTCGCTGATTTGGCTATACTGGTCATAGATGTGAATGAAGGGTTTCAACAACAGACTGATGAATCATTGGATTATTTAAAACAGTTTAAAACACCTTTCCTCGTCGCTGCGACAAAAATAGATTTGTCTCCTAGATGGTATCCCAACAAAAACGAATGTTTCATGAACAGCTTCAACAAACAGAGTGAGGAAGCACAAGAGGAATTAGAAAAGAGGGTTTACAACATAATCGCACAACTGTCTCAACGTGGGTTCGAATCAGAGAGGTTCGATAGAATATCTGATTTCAAGAAACAGATTGCAATAGTACCGACATCTGCAAGAACAGGAGAGGGTATACCTGAATTATTGATGGTATTGGCTGGGCTATCACAACATTTCTTGAAAGAAAGGCTAGAGCTTTCAAAGGATTGTAGGGGCACTGTTTTAGAAGTGAAAGAAGTGACGGGCCTGGGAAAAACCATAGACGCGATAATCTATGACGGGACTGTCAAGTGCGGAGATTTTCTAATAATCGGTGGGAAAGAACCAAAAGTCACGAAAATCAAAGCATTACTCAGGCCACAGGCATTGAAAGAGTTGAGGATTGAAAAAAAATTCGAATCATTAAAAGAAGTTCATGCCGCAGCCGGAATAAAAATATCTGCGCCTGATTTAGAGAATGTAATCTCTGGGTCTCCTATAATATGCGTTTCTGATAAGTCTAAAGTTGAAGTGGCAAAAAAAACTATTCAAAAAGAAGTAGAGGAAGTTGGTTTTTCAAGAGAAGGCGAAGGAGTGATAGCAAGAGCAGATACTCTTGGTAGTTTGGAAGCGTTGATTACAATCTTGAAGAATAATGAGATACCTATAAAGAAGGCTGATGTTGGACCGATAACAAAACAAGACATTGTTGAGTTGGATTTAGTTAAAGATGAGTTGAAAAGGGTTATACTCGCTTTCAACGTTGAGCCGTTAACAGATGCTGAAGTGATGGCAAAAAATCATAAAATTATGATATTCAAGAACAACATCATCTATCGAATAATAGAAGATTATAAGAAATGGTGTTCTGAGAAAAAAGAGAGGGAAGAATTAGAAAAATTAGAGAAGGTAGTTAGACCTTGTAGATTTAGGATTCTTCGTGGTTTTATTTTCAGGAAGAGAAAACCGGCTGTATTCGGCGTGGAAATTCTAGCCGGCGTTTTGAGGCCTGATGCACCGATGCAGAAAGAAGATGGAAAAGATATTGGAGATATAAAACAAATCGAGAAAGAAGGTAAGATTATCAAAGAAGCCAAGACTGGAGATAAGGTTGCTGTGTCGATGGAAGAACCGACTATCGGTAGACAGATAAACGAAGGTGATGTTTTAAAATCCGTCATTACTCCTGCTAGCCTTACGGGATTGAAAGAAGTTTGGAATAAGTTGCATGATGATGAGAAACAGTTGTTGAAAGAATGGGAATTGATTCAATAGATTAAATTCTTCAATTTTCCGAGATAAGTTCCGTCCAACAGATAAATTTCACTTTCATTCATGTTGACAAAATTATTCTTCAACAATGGTCCAAGGAGTTCATCATTATTTCTCTTGACGTTAACAGGTGTTCCTCCCAACAAACGATTGAAAGCTGGCATGATTATGAATTCTAATTTTCCTGTAGTCTCAACTTTATATCTTTCTTTTATTTTTTCTTTGTCAATTTTATTTTTTATCCAGACGGGTTCAATGATCCTGTAACCAAACTTATCTGTAAACTGAATAACAGGATGCGTATGACCAGTTATCAGACAATCACATGATAGCAATTC
>CAZRNP010000040.1:0-10905 GCA_964601485.1 uncultured archaeon | reverse complement strand
ATTTAATGTATCTTGCATACCACTACCTGCATTTGTCCCAAAATTGTACATTCTTTCAATCGATTCTATGGCTTTTGCAACTGCCTGCAGCAGTTGAATCATTATAACAGCAGAAGCCGCTACTATCCCACCTATAAACGGACCTATAAATTTTCCTTGCATCGTCAGGTTGGATATTATTTCTGTCATGCTCTTCTTGATCGTATGTTCTATATCCTTTAGCTGTATTAAATATGAAACGATGTTTCTTATCACGCCAGAAGCTATTATGGCACCTTTTGACAAGGAGCTCGAAACAATTCCCATTATATTTTTGACAAGGTCTGAAGGTATCTTCGTAACCAACCCATCATTCCCAAAAAGTGCTTCTTGTATCGTGACTCCAGTCCTCAATATCCTTCTGTACAGGTCTAAAAAGAATATGGCAATTGTATTTTTTTCCTTCCTTAACCTCTTATAATTATCAATTACTTTTAATATAGCAGTTTCTACGGCTATATTCTGACGCAATGCACTCTGAAGCTCGAACAGTCCTCCTTCAAAATCTTCTTCAAGCTTTCTAACGAACAATTCAAACTCATAAGGCCCCTTACTCCTGAAGTATGTTGCAAAAATGATGGAGAATGAGATACCCCATATGATGAACATGGTCCTAAAAGTATCTTTCAATATGTTTTCAGGCTCATACCTGTTTAGGCAATACTCCCCCCATTTCGATATAGCTTCTCCAACGGGGTAATGCGAAAAAATCAAGGAATGAGCGGAATACAATTCTATAAAATAGACCAGTCCAGGAATAGCTATTAAAAACCCTAGAAGGACTGCGACTGGAATTATTGGAGCATTTATTCCGAGGAATTTCATATACCTCAATGGAGGAACACTTTCGAGTTTTTCTGAATGTGAATAGGTTGCAGGTCTCTTCGATATCAACCTATACAGGAACCACCACAAGAAGAAAGGCAAAATCACAGTATAACCGATCCCTATGTAGAGGGGGTTAATTGAGTTTGTAAGGAAAATGCTTATCATCGGGAACATGACGAGACCCATTAATGGCATTGTTATTCCGAAAAGCAAAATAAAAATGGAAGGCACTTTTAGTTTAAAGGCGTAATCTTCCATCTTAGTAGCAGTGCTCGTCATTATCCTTGACGTTGATTCCTTGAGAATTTCACTCCTCCCTTCCTCTGTAGGCTGTACCTCTATTAATTGCAACATAATTAAACAGTTGACAAACTCTTCATTCCAGAGAGTCCATTTTTTACTGTATTTCGATAAAGCGTCTTTGACATTTGCGGATATACCAGACTGAATATCCCAGACAACTTTTTTTAGGTCGTTCCCAAGGGGTCCATGACAGCGTGAAGCTGCATACTCAATGGCCTTTTCATACACTGGGTTCAACGAGAGGTAAGTTACTAAGTACAAGATTATGCTAACAGTTTCATTCCCAGCCCTTATTCTTATCACTTCTGAATAAAAAATTGGATAGCTGAATACGTTATAAGCAATGAAAGGTGGAAAGATTAGCACGATTGCGGCTGAAGGAAAATCGAGGAGCGAAATTCCCAAAAAAATTAAGAAAGAAAAGACAAAGGAAGTAATCGTTAAAGAAAAAACTTCATCTTCTGTGACTTTCAAGTCAGAAAGGAAAATATGGTCTTCTAGCTTTTTTTTCAGGAACGATGGACAACGAACCTTCAAGAACCTGTAAGATGTCTTGCATATTTTCTCGAAAAAAGAAAACTTGACTCTTTCCGCTTCAATGAACATTTTAAAGTATACATTTGTCGGGATTAGATGGTCTGAATAATCATTTACCATAATTGATATTAGCCTTTAGCCAATATATTTTTAATAAATTCTACTTTACAATAATCCTTCCAGAAATTACTGTCAGCTTTTTCACATATATCAATCGATTTAGAAAGTCCAGCAAGACAACTCCATTTTATTTCCTTATTCTCTATCAAGTTACAGAGTGAAATATTTTTGCTTGTTAATGCAATTTTTTTAACACAATCTGGAACATAAAGAACTGAAGGATATTCTGTAACAGTATCTTCACATTGGTCTATATTTACATTTTTTAATATGTTCCCAATGCAAGTTTTTTTTTCTACTGCATCAGGAACTTCCTCACAGATAGAAATATTACCAGTTACTTCTGCCAAACATTGATTTTTTTCACAAATAGCATTTATATTTTCACATAATTTTGGATTTTTTAATATTTTTGCGAGTTCCCAATAGCATGTTTGATACATACCACTTACTTTTTCACATAGATTAGGATTCTTTTTTATTTTTGCAAGATTAAGATAGCATATAGAGTTTGGATAATACTCAGAAAATTTTTCACATTCAAAAATCGAACTGTTTTTTGTTGATCCAAAAACACTATCATAACAATATTTATCAAAATTCCCAGTTTTCTTACAAATAAAAGGATCTTGTCTAAAAATAGCTGAACATGTCATTCTCATACTTTGGGTCTCTATTCCCTTACAAAATGTAATATCTACATTTTCTTCTTTATACATCAGCATAAAAAAAGATACTAAACAAATTGATATAATAATTAAGATTGTAATAACTACAATAATTATCATTTTTGTGTTCATTTCATCACTTTAATTTCTTTAATCAAAGAGTTGTAGGAAAATTCTATCATATAATCTCCCCCATCTTTTATATTGTCAAAGTTTAGTGGATACGGACATTCAAACCTTTTACAAGCATTTAACATGCATAAATTTCCATTAAAATAGGAAACTGGTAACGAAAAATGCATTTCTCTGGAAAGGCTTATCTCTGTATTTGGATTAATTTTTGCCTTTTCACACAAATCTTCAATTAAACTATATAACTCTTCTAATTCGCCTTGAACAGTATGAATGTAGATAATTCCTTCTGCAGAAAAAGTTTCATTATATTTTATCGTTACAGGTAAAGAAAGTTGTATTTCTCTGTATTTGGCCTTCTTTGGAGAAAAACTAGATGTACCAAAACCCACCCCAAATCCCCATGTCTCTACTGGAATCGTTACGTTTATTATCTCCCCTACTTGTGTAGGTATTTCAATCGTACCTCTTGCGCAATGGCCATGAAACCCAGTATCACTAGTAAAATCACATTTTGTTAAATTACAGTTTCCATAGGCAACATAACATACACTATGACCCGGTGCTCCAGCAGATATTACATAATCACAAGCATCCTTTGGGCAATCTAAATAGATACAACACATACCACCAGGAGGGTTTCCATAAGGACAAGTATCACCAGCATGTAGATTACAAGTACCAGTATATGGACAATTTTTAAGTGGTTCTTTTCCACATCCCCACTCATCTTTACATTTGAATCCTTCACCTACTGACCAGAATGGATCAAATTCTCCACATGCATCACAAACACCCTGACATTCTTGTGGATTATAATTACATGCGATGTAATAAAAATGACCAGGTGGGGGAAAATCATATTGTGGTTGACTGCACAGATATTCCATATCAACTTCTAATTCTTCTGTTTTTTCTCCAGGTAATAGGGTAAAATTTTTTGGAAACTGTTTTATTTCTATATTATAGTCAAACTCTAATGCTTTTGCACATTCAGGTTCTACATCACCATACTTAGAAACAAAAGATTTCAATTTGTTTATATCTATTATACCTTTTTGTGGTGTCTCGTTATATGCGTAAGCTAAACAACTTTTATCGTTTACAAGTTTTTGCAAAACATTCATAGTCTCCATTTTAAAATTAGACAGTTCTCTTTCTTCTGTGGTTGATTTTCTAAAAGAATTATTGTAAATTATGACTAGTACGAATGCTATTGAAGCAGCCACAATAAACAAAACTTTTGCAAAAAAACTCATTTGTGCTTTTCTTCTAGTTTTAATTAATTCTTTTGAGATCATATTTATCAATAACATTGATTACCTGGACAAGGGGGACAGGTGCATTCACTACAATATTGTTCTCCACCAGAACATGAACAACTTGCAGTCGACTTGCAAGCATCTGGAAGCCTCAAAAAAGCAATTGCATGAGCTACAAATTTTAGTGGAACAGGACCTTTGTTAGAAGGAACATGATACTTGTTATCAATACATTTGAACTCAAAATCAGATGCTAATCTAGCCTCAACCCAATAATCACATTGACAACTCGGTGGGTCTGGAGAAAAACTTAATAAATCGTAAGGGTTAAAATACTTTGAATTGATGTTGGAATTTTGAGAAATAGTGCTACTAGAAAATTCAAGCTGACTTACAGGGCAAAGATCTCCTGAGGGGGGTAGTTCTTGACATTCATGTTTACAATCTGATATACAAATATTGTTTTCCCAAGGTAAACAAGGACCAGAAGGAGGTTGACATGATATTGGACCTCTTCCTTGAGCACAACAATATCTTTCTTTCCCACATTCCACATAATCATCCGTTGCATCGAACCTTGCCTGTAGATCGTCCAAAGCCCTTTTAGCACATTCTTCAGTTTCACTAAGACATGTAGATGAACATACTTCTTCACCAGAACTAGAACCACAAGAACATCCTATTTTTTCGCATATACATGATGAGTAAACATCGGCCATAGCCCATTCATAAAAAATTCTAAACATATACCAATATCTATCCTTTGTAATAAAATCATTCATACTTATACTTTCAAACTCATTCACATCCTTGCTAGAAATTGCAATTTTTGATCCAGAGCAGTTAACCCAAAAATTACCCTCATCATAAAAAGGATCATATTCTCCTTGTGGTGTTAAAACTTCATCAGAATCAACACCATAAACACAACTTGAAAAATTTGCCTTCGATATTTCAACAGGAAGTGACGTATTAAACAAACTTGTGTAAACATCAAGGTAATATTTGGTATATTTTTCAAGACAAGCTTTAGAATCCCCAACATTAACAGGGTTTGGCCTATTACAAATCCATGGTCCAGCCCCGATTAATCCACCCAAACAGGCATGTTCCCTGAGAGATTGATGAGAGGAATAAGTAAGGGATAGTTTGAGATAATCTTTAAAACTTTCTATCAAATTCCTAATGACATCTATCGTACGGGTATGAAAGACTTGAACTTGATACTTCGTTCCATAAAACATGTTATAAAATACATACCCTATGAGAGTCCCAGCCACTAACAGGACTACAAAAGCAAAAGGTATTAATTGACCTTTCATAAATTAAGTTTTGGTATTTATTAATAAAATATATATTTAAAAGAAAAATAAAATATAATGAAAACCAAAAAACTTATTTTGACAGTTGTTTTAGTCCTGATGATATTTATTCTATTTGCGTTAATCTTAATTCCTACTAGAGAAGAGAGAAAAGTGGTTGTTTATGTTTCTCATGACCAAGATTATTCTGAACCCGTACTAAAAGAATTCGAAGAGTTTTCAGGAATAAAAGTAGAAGCTTTGTATGATACAGAAGCAACGAAAACTGTGGGCTTAGTCAATAGATTGCTTGCAGAAAAAAACAACCCAAGAGCAGATGTTTATTGGAACAATGAACCTATGAGGAGTATTTTGTTAAAAAAAGAAGACTTACTCCAACCTTATTGTTCTCCAAACGCTATTGATATTCCTTCAATTCACAAAGATGAAAATTGTTATTGGACTGGTTTTGCAGCTAGAGCAAGAGTTATTCTTTATAATACAGAGAAGATCAGCGAAAAGGAAGCCCCAACATCTATCTATGATCTAATAAACCCTAAATGGAAAGGAAAAGCCTGTATCTCTAATCCATTAATTGGAAGCGGTTCAACTCTTTCTTCAGCATTATTTGCTTTACTTGGAGATGAAAATGCAAAAAATCTTTTTCTAAAAATGAAGGAAAACAAAGTGCAGGTTTTGGAAAGTCCTTCCATGGTAAGAGATCAAGTGGTTGTTGGTGAATGCTTGTTTGGTTCTACAGATACAGATGATGCATATGATGCTATTGCTGAAAAGAAGCCTGTTAAAATGGTCTTTCCAGATCAAGAACCGAAAGAAATAGGTGACTTAATTTTCCCAAATACTGTTATGATGATAAAAAACTCCCCCCATCCTGAAGAAGCTAAAAAACTCATAGATTTCCTCCTTTCACCACGTGTTGAAGAAAAACTTGCTGAACTCGCATTACAAATGCCGTTGAAGAAGAGTAGCTCAGTTCCGGAGGCTGTACCAAGAGCAGATGAGATAAAACCAATGAACGTCTCATATGAAAAAATGTACGAAAAAGTAGAAACTTCGAATAAATTCATACAAGAAGTTTTTCTGACTTAGTAATCAATTTTCTTTAATTTGATGAATTGATAAATAAAGTTTGATAAGATGTACGACAAATTTAGATATTTAATTTATCTTATTCTGTTTGTATTTATTTTCCTTCCAATAATCTTTCTTTTTATTTCAATTTTTTTCCCAAATTTTATACTGATCGACCTCTATTCACTCTGGAATTTCATACTCTTTTCGTTCGATTCAAGGGTCATTTTAATTTTTTTCAGGACATTATTGATAGGTGTTTCTGCTTCAACACTCTCTGGGGTTGTTGGATTGATACTTGCCCTTCTACTTGAATGTTCAAATTTATCGTACAAGAATTTTTTTAAGTTCATTCTGTTTATACCATTTTTAATTCCCTCATATCTTTTCACATTTTCTTGGTTGGCATTCCTAGGAAAAAGAGGAACTTTTTCAAACATAGTTTTCCCCAATTTACCGTTGAATATTTACAACCCGTTAACGCTCATAATCTTTCTTTTCCTATCATTTTTTCCCATTTCGATGTTCATAATTTCTTTGGGCCTCAAGAACATGGATAGAAACCTCATAGATGCTGGAAAATTGTCAAACAATAAGAAGCTTATAAGTAAAATCATAATTCCTTTGATCGAGCCACATTTCTTGATTTCCTGTTTTTTTGTTTTTGTCCTGGCTATCTCAGAGTATACGATTCCGTCATTCCTAAGAGTAAATACTTATTCAGGTGAAGTCTTCGCACAGCTTGCAGCGTATTATAACATTAAAAGAGCAATCGTATTTTCTTTTCCCCTGATATTTTTAGCATTACTTATTTCAGGAGCATTTTTCCTCTATTTCAGAAAAAGATCTTTTGTGACAATCTCTACCTTTTCTAGAGGAAAAAGAAACTTCATTAACCTTTCAAAACATCAGAAAACCTTGGCATATTCTTTCATTCTCATATTAGTTTTATTTTCTCTTCTTATTCCGGTCACTGTCGTAATTATTGAATCTAATTTCAGCCTCTTTGCTGCTGTCATTTTTGCAAAAGAGTCAATACTAAACTCCTTGTTAACAGGAATAGTAGGAGCAACCATAGTTACATTTTTCGGATTCTTCACATACTATTTCTTCAAAAATAGTAGATTCTTAGTAATGATGATTTCCTTCCCATTAGCGATCGCTTCTCCAGTGATAGGCATCTCTTTGATAAATTTATACAATAACTTACCTGTACCAATCCATGGGACTACTTTGATGATTCTACTGGGTTATCTTTTGAGATTTTTTCCATTTTCAGTTTTTATTTTCTCAGCTTTCTTTCCACAAATTTCACCAACAATTGAAGAATCAGCTAGACTATCTGGTTCAAGCCTTTTCAAGAACATTCACAGAATAGTTTTACCCCTGACAAAAGGAGGTTTCATATCTTCGTTTATCATAGTTTTTATTTTTTGTATAGGTGAGATAGGTGTAACTCAAATGATATCCCCCCCTGGATTCCAGACACTATCGACTAGGATTGAAACACTGATGCATTATGGAAACTATCCTTACGTATCCTCTTTGTCTTTATTTTTATTATTGTTTATTTTTTTCTTTTACACATTATACTGGTGGGTGTATAGAAAACATGAATGAAATGATTAAACTAGAGGATGTAAGAAAGAAATTTAACGGGAAAGAAATTTTGAATGAGATTAACCTTGAAGTTAAAAGAGGTGAAAGGTTTAGTGTATTCGGATCTTCTGGTTGTGGCAAGACGACGCTTTTAAGGATTATCGCTGGTTTGGAAAAACCCGATGATGGAAAAGTTTACGTGAGGGGAAAAGAAGTAACATCTCACGAAGTTTTTGTTCCACCAGAAAAAAGAAACATCTCATTTATTTTTCAGGATTTGGCCTTATGGCCGCATATGTCTGTCAAAAAACACTTAGAGTTTGTGTTAGACGATAACCTTGAAAAGAAAAAAGAAATAGAAAAAATTTTAGAAGTAGTTGACCTTAAAAAACATGTTGATTCAAAACCGCAAGAACTTTCTGGTGGTGAGAAACAAAGACTTGCTATAGCAAGGGCCATTGCTCAAAAATCTGATATATTTCTTTTAGATGAACCTTTTTCTTCATTAGATTTTTCTCTTAAAGAGGAGATGAAAGACCTTATACAGACACTTCAACAGAGATTCGACTTAACTATAATCTATGTGACCCACGACATACTTGAAGTTATAGACATTTGCGATAAAATTGCATTATTAAAAAATGGAAAAATCATCAAGATTGGACATCCTTTGAAACTTTTAAAAAAGCAAATATCTGTTACTATGAGTAAGATTAAAAATATCTCTCTCAGCCAACAAAAACCCTAGACCATTTACTGTACAATTTTTCATACGTTATTTTCGATTTACTCTTCAGGTAGAAGTATACTAAAATTATCAACACAAAAGTTAAGAATAAACCGATAAGTATCCCATAATTGACAGGAGGTTCGACTTTCGGACAGCAGCATATTTCGTCGGCACTGCACTCATCATCATTAACATTGCAATTTTCATACCCAGTATCACATTCTTCATCTCCACTAATACATTCACCCTCATCGCCACAGGTTGAAGTCATTATCGTAGTCGTAGTAATTTTTGTCGTAGTAGTATTTTTTATCGTCGTAGTAGTCCCAGTAATCGTAGTCGTTGTCGATGTCGTCGTCGTAGTCGTGCTATGAGTCGTAGTCGTTACAGTTCTTTCGGATGTACACGACAATGACAAATCGTAAGTCCCATAACCTTCAAAAAAATCTACCATAATATAATAATCTCCGGTTTCCAAAGGATCGGGAAAATCTAGATTAGGTACTTTACATTCTTCCCTATCTCCTTTATCGAATGCAGGCTTACAATCATACTTATCAATACTTGGTTTCGTTTTATCCCAATTAACATAAAGGTCATAATCGGCGTCTGATGATGGGGATAATCTAACTGTCACGTTCGAGTTGGAAGTCAGTTTATAACTGTAGTAATCTTTATTGTTCGTTGACACATCATACTTAGCCTTTCCACAATCTATTTTACAAGGATGATTCTGGTCTGAGCAGCCCATGAGTTTGCTAGTTACCGACAAGTTATACGACCCAATGCCCTCATAATATTTCACCATCATGTAATAAGTTCCTTCTGGTAAGCCCCTATAGTTACATTCTTCTCTCTCTCCCGTACCCTTGTGAGGGGATAGACAATCATATTCATCTTCATCTGGTTTTGACCCATCCCACTTAACATAAAGGTCATAATCAACATTCGATGAAACGTCAAGCCTTATCGTTACGTTCGAATTAGAATTTATTACGTACTCATAATAATCTTGAGTATTCATTTGTTGGTTAATTATACGTTTTCCGACTTCAGCAGGACATGGATCATCGTAAGAGCATTCTCTTCTTATCGTGGTTGTGGTCGTTGCACTAGTAGTCGTCGTAGTAGTCCCAGTAACAGTAGTTGCCGTTGTTGTAGTCGTTGTCGATGCATTACCAGATACACTTACAAGTGTACAAGCGGATACACTACTATCATCACACAAAATTTTAATATAATAATTTATCGCCTGCGGAGGATTCCAAATTATACTCGTAGTACTAAAATACTTTGTATATTTTGCCGCTCCTGTGCAGGCTGTTTCGTAAATGTCCGCTGCTCCAGAACTGCAGCCAGATATTGTACACTGACAATTACCAACGTTACAGGGTGAGCAAGATATTGAAGGTATCGCGGTACAAACTTGTTCTGATATTAAGAATGAAAACGCTATAGTCAGAATTAATACAAAACTCTTTAATCTCGACGCATTTGTAATTTCCATATTTATCACTAACACACAATTACCTGTTTTTGATTACTTTTCGACCAACTAACTTGGTTTGATAAATTAGGATCAGATAATTTGTAGGCACGCCAACTAACATAATAAGTTCCAGATGGAATCATTGTACCACAGTATACGACCGCGCCTGCATTACATGAACCAGTATTGGCTTCTGGTGCGGCTGAACTTTTAATTTCATCAGTTGTAGAATCCGAGAAATAGAAAACGACTACAGCATTTTCACCCAAATTATTGATGCAATCAAACTTACAGTGCCAACCATTATAAATACCATTACAAACAAAATTTGTAGCTGTAAACCCGGGTATAGTAGTAGTTGTTGTACTCGTTGTTGTCGTAGTCGTAGAAGTAGTTGTCGTGCTTGTAGTAGTCGTACTTGTCGTCGATGTCGTGGTAGTTGATGTAGTACTCGTCGTAGTTGTCGTAGTAGTCGTTGTTGAACTAGTACTTGTCGTTGTTGTGCTTGTCGTTGTCGTCGTAGAAGTTGTCGTCGTTACATCAAGACAAGTTACTGATATATCATACGTTCCACTACCAGTGTAATACTTAACCATCGCATAGTACGTCCCACTCCCTAACCGCTGGTACCCAGAATTAGGACATTTATCAACATTTCCGGCTGATTTTTTAGACATACAGTTATAATAGGTTTCTGTCGGTTGTTTATTATCCCATCTCACATATAGATCATAATCGACGTTTGATGTTGGAGTTATTTCTATGAGAACGTCAATCGTTGAATCAAGGTTTAATTCAAAGTATT
>CAZRNP010000039.1:0-11287 GCA_964601485.1 uncultured archaeon | reverse complement strand
AAAATGGACGTGGATAAACTAATCATAACCAAGGGGGTTTCTAAGACGTTGAAAAGCTACAAGGGGGTACAAGCACACATAGAACTTGTCAAGAAAATGAGGGCCAGAGACCCCGCATCTGCTCCTGGTGTTGGGGATAGGGTTGGTTTTGTCATTGTGAAAGGACTTCAAATGATTTCTAAAAGAGCTGAAGACCCAGAATACATCAAAAAACACAAGTTGCAAGTTGACTCTAAATACTACATAGAAAGCCAGTTGTTGCCACCGTTAGAAAGAGTTTTCGAGGCGTTGAGCGTCAATAAATCTGATTTGTTGGGTATAGGAAAACAGATGGGACTTTTTGACCTGATGAGAAAAGAAACTAGAGAAGAAAGCCAGTTTGTTGATTGTCTTGCTGAGATTGATGGTGTCATCTGCAACAATTGTAATAACGTGATGAGAAGGGTTCCTTTGTCTGGGAAGTGTAATTTCTGTAGTGGGGAGATAGTGTTCTTTAAAGGGGAGAAGAAGTCTAGAGTATATAATCCTTGGTTGGAAGTTCCTAAGGAAACTGTAAAATAGACATGAAAACTATGTTAAGAGTAACGTGAATTCATGTTACTACTGTTTCCATGAGAAATGAAGGGGTTGTGAAGTTCATTCTTTAAAAACTCCTTATATTTTGAATTTTGCAGAGGAAATATGGGGGCATGTGAAGTTCATTTTTCTTTTAAATTATCTTCATAAGTTCTTCATATAAATTTGTCTCTGTAAAAAATTCACAGTATTGAATTTTACATCTTTAAGGTTTATTAATGGCTGTTTATACAGGTTTCGTCTAACAGGTAGTTAGCCAAAATAATGCTCGAAATTTTTGCTCGTCATTTTTTTCGTCGCTACACACCTCGCGTGATTAATTCAAATGTCATTACTTTTTAGTTACTACGAAATAAAAAAGTTTAAATATATAATGAATCAGTTTTTACGTATGATTAATACTAAAAAAGCATTTTACGTGATTACTGGAGCTGAACAAAGAGCAGCAGATATCTTAATAGAGAGACTTACAAAGATTGGATATACACTAAAAGATTCTGGCGACTATTATAAAGGTATTATATATCGATATGGATTTGAGGCATATTTGGAAAAGGGAGATGCAAACAAAAAAGTTGGTGCACGTATAAAAGTTAGACCTTGTGAACGTGCAGGCGTTATATTATTAACTTTTGAAACAAAAACAAAAGATACATATCGTTGGAGTAATATAAGTTATAAAGTAGTAGAAAATAAACTGATTATGGAAGAAATTGCAGTGAGACCACCAAAAGGAGAGATTGATCAACACGATATGTCTGGAAAAAATGTTGTTATTCCTTTGGATTGAATTTAAGTAATATTAACTCAAACGTAAAATTTTTGAAAAATGTTTTTTCATAATTTTCGATTCGCAAAAATTTCTGCGTACCTTCGCTCGCCTTTTTTCTATATGTTCTTAATTACAGGTTCGGCTAACACTTTTTTGACGGTTTCGGTCTTCGTCCTTTGCGTCCTCGCCCTCCACCCAAACTCTTTTTATACTCCCTTTGGTCATTAAAAAGAGCTTCGTCAAAAAAGTTCCGTTGGGCAAAATACTACTCGCCGCCTCGCTCGCCCATATTCTCATCGTTTCACTCCTCACGTAATTATCCTCTTTTTAGATAGAAAGATTTAAATATCTAATGATACTACATTCTCATAGTGTGAGAGTAATATGAGATGATAGTATGATTGAAAGTGTCATGTTGGGAAACTTGAAAGATTTCCTTTTATCAAAGAACAGGGAGAATGTTTTCTTAAGTTATCTTCTAAAAGAATCCGCCCCCTCTGACATAGCAGATACCATGAAAATACCCATTTCTACCGTCGATCGAATAACTAGTAGCCTAAGATTGTTAAACATTATTAAAAAAACAAAAGAATCAGAAAGAAAAAATTATTATACAGTTGATTGGCATCTTTTTATATCGGAAAATCTCAAAATTATTGGATTAGGCTATGTTGAAGAAGAAACTATAGAAAAATTCGAAAAAGCAATTAAAGATTCAACATTTTTTTGTTTCCGTTACTTAATTTTTAAATATTTTATTGATTTTTTAAAATTAATAGAGAATTTAAGTAAAAAAGAAATTAATATCGATTCAAACATAATTAAACTATTACAGACGGTTTCTCAGACTTATGATTTAACTACTTATCCTGCACAAATGGTTACAAGTCCTATTGTTTCCAAACTTACTTCTCCTTTCATGGATAAAGAACTTAAGGAAGAAAAAAAGGTAGCAAAACAAAAAATACTGGATTTTTTAAATAAATGTTTGGATCAAGAGCCTATTATTAAGATGTTCATTTCAAAATTCAATGATGAAGATTTAACGTCAATTGTTAAAAATTCAGAGGTTGTGGAAGAAATATCTATGAAATTATTCGAAAAGTTTATGCAGAAACAAATTAAACCAAAGAATTAAATGTGCCCTGGTGGCTGAGGCCGGTTTAAAGCATCTGGCTCCAGACCAGAAGTACCCGAAAGGGTACCGTGGGTCCAAATCCCCCCCAGGGCGTATAATATTATTATATAAAATTTGTAATATCCTTATAATAAATCTATCATTCAAGCTTTTATCCTATAAAAGTTAAACTATTTAAGTTTTTATTTTTGGCGACTCGCTCGGCGGCTGCGTCATACCACTTCATTTCATTCGTGCCCTGCATTGCATTTTGATTTGAAGTTTATGAAAAGAGCTCCTTGGGTCCGTCCAACACTTTTTTAGTGTCGGCACTTCATGTGAAAATCTTTAAATTTCCTTTCAATCAAATAACTTCTTATGTTCGGCATGGATCCTAAAAAAATGCAACAGATGATGAAACAGTTAGGAATGAAGATGGACAACGTCCCAGCCAGTCAAGTGATAATCAAGACTGACGCAGGGGACATAATAGTTGAAGAACCACAAGTCGTTAAAACAACCATGCAAGGTCAAATCGTCTTCCAAGTTTCAGGTAACGTGAAGGAAAAATCCTTCAGTGATGAAGACGTGAAGTTGGTCATGGATCAGTCCAAAACAACAGATAAAGAACAAGCCACAAAGGCATTACAAGAAGCAAACGGAGACGTCGTGAAGGCCATCATGAAGTTGAAAGGCGAATGATCTATTTAATTATTCTTTCGATGATCGAAGAATAGACAGGACTAACTATCAACGTTGATATCATCAACCCAACTATTGTTGTCATACCAAATTCCCTGTAAGGTGTGAAGAAGAATACGATGAACAGGATAACAGAAGCAACAACAGTAAACAACCAAACTCTCTTGAGCGCTTGTTTATATTCAACCAGAGTGTAAGCCTCCCTCTTTTTTAGGAATTGATGACTCATGAAAACACCTTCTCCCATTTCAATTATTAGCGCGGCTATCATCCCAACGATGGAATAAATACCTAAAACCCATTTACTCATCACGATACCGATTGTCATCATAAACATTAACCCAACGGCTAACCAACCCATCCAACTTTTAATTTCATCCTTATTCAAAACAAAACCAAGACCAAAGAAGAAAATCAAGAGAATAAACCACTTAAGTGATATCACGCCGATTATTAAAAGTAATTCGCTTAAACACATCAGTATCAACGGTAAAACCACAACCCCTCTTTTTTTATACCTCGCTAAAAACAAGACTGCAACAGAAACAGGTAGAATCAAAACCATGTATAACAACAAATTAATATAAAATTCACCTACCTTAGGAACATAACTTTCAGCCCTCAATAAATCTAGTTTTATCGGCAATCTTTTAACCTCTATTAACGTTATCAGCCTCATCATCATAGTTGCCGACTCCTCCATCCTTCCCCTATAACCCCAAACAACCAGTTCATTCTTCTCCTTCCCAGCATCTTGTCCGCTTATCGGCAGATTAAGGAATTCTTGATCATCCACGAATATGACGAGCGAATTTTTCAAGAAACTTTCTCCAGCAGGGCTTATAGTAACTTCTTGTCCTTTCGTTGCCTTAGCGAAATTTTCAGCCGCTTCTTTAGTCATGTTGACATAAAACACGAAAACGTAACCATTATCTTGTTTAACCAATCTTTTAGAAACAATACCACTGTTATCCTTAATGAGTTTTAAATCCCCTTCATCAAATATGTCCACGAAGAACGTTGTCATGTTCCTATCTATACTACCAACTTTGATCTTTGTGCCATTCAAATTGAAGTAATCCCCGACTTTATACTCAGAACCATTTAAAACAACTGATTTATTACCTTTTAAAGTAATTTTATAGGTTCCATCGTTAAAAACAAAGTCACTCTTATTCCCACCGATGCTAACTTTTAATATCAACCTACCTTCTAGAACACCACGTTCTGTTAAAAACCTAACATAACTCTCTTCATCTGAACCTGTAGTAACCAAAATACCACTGTCAGAAAGATCAACCTTTGTGTTTGCTAATTCATAATTTTTTATTCTTGATTTTATAGAACTCAACGTTTGTTGAAGAATTATCTGTGTATTATTCTCCGGTTTAAACAAATAAGTTTCTCCACCACCGATTTCTACGTCAAGGCTTAACCTACCTCTTTTTATATCCTCTACAAGTACATCAAAAGTCGAATTCTTCGGTACATTACAACTCCTTGGGTTGTTGTTAACTATGATTGTTGTAATCCCTTCCAAATTACTCGTGGCTTTTTTAAAATCGTTTGAACCCCCCACGGGTAGGCTAGCAACTTCAGTAATCACAGAACCAATGCTTATAACATCTTTACATGGAGCATTTGGGCCGACATAAGTAACAACCACTCCCGTTGATCTCATTAGCATAGAGTATAAGGTTAAGGCTAAAGCTATCAGGACTAAACCGATAAAACCCATCAACCTGTAATCCTTAATCAGTTTCATGTTCTTAATGTTAATAGTTTTAAAATTTAAATCTGTGATTTATCCAGAAGAAATTAATAATTGGAGAACAAATCTATTTCCTAGATAAAATGTGGACAATTTTAATCATCTCATTCTTCATTTCAGGTTTAACTTCTGTATTACTGACTAAATCCTTAATCCCGTTCTTTGAGAGGAACAACATAATAGCCTTAGATTTACACAAAAAAAATAAACCAAAAATCGCGAACAGTGGCGGTATCTCTGTTTCACTTTCTCTCATAATCGGTCTGATGTTCTTTGTTGCTACACAGACTTTTGTGTTTAGGAATACGAACCAGGTTGTTTATCTGTTTGCCACGATTTTAACTATACTTCTAATAACTTTAATCGGTTTTTTTGACGACCTCAACAGGAGCGATGTGGTTAATGGTAAGAAGGAAATAAGAAGTGGTTTAGGAAAATGGCAAAAACCCATATTCACGATACCCGCTGCTATTCCTTTGATGGCTGTAAGTGCTGGTGTGACTTCCATGACCATTCCTCTTTTAGGGCCCATAAACTTTGGGATACTTTATCCATTATTACTAATACCTTTAGGCGTCGTCGGTACTGCAAACGTCGTAAACCTCTTAGGCGGGTTCAATGGCTCGGAAGCAGGAATGGGTATAGTCTATTGTTTTTCCTTGGGCGTGTATGCGTTGTTGAACGATGAAATCATTTCAGCAGTCATATTTTTCTCTACAGTCGGTGCGTTAATCGGATTTTTAAAATACAACTGGTTTCCAGCAAGGATACTTTCAGGTGATAGTTTAACTTATTGTTTGGGTGCTGTTGTTGCTGCGGGCATCATAGTTGGAAACATGGAAAGAGCTGGTATAATTACAATGACACCGTTCATAATTGAGTTCTTATTGAAATTGAGGTCTAAGTTCAAAGCTTCTTGCTTAGGAAAATTAAGGAATGATGGAAAACTAGACCCACCCTATGAAAAAAAGGTTTATTCATGGACTCACATCATACTCAACATTAGAAGATTGACAGAAAAACAAGTGACTATCATCCTTATTTTTATACAGATAATTTTCAGCTTGTTACCTTTTATAAAATTTTAGAATAAAAGTCTGTTAGGTTTGTTTTTAGAGATGTTTCATACTCTTTGTCTGTATTAATAGGTATCCAGTCATCATGAGAAATTTCATGCAACATTAACCAGCCCCTTTTAACTAACTCTGGTAGTATTACTCGTTCAAACTTGAATGGTGGTTTATGCTTGTTTATTAAACCCAAAACTTCTGGTTCTAAAAAATAAATACCAACATTAGCGTGCTTGTCGATTAATGGTTTCTCTTCAAAGCTTGTTACCTTTTTTATCCCCCCGTCTATAGACTCTATGTTCATTATACCGTAATTTACTCTAAATCTATTTGTTGCAACGACTGTTGCTTTAAAACCGAAATTTTTCACACCTTTGGCATGATTTTCTATAAAATCTTTCACGTTCAACCTAACAACATCATCACAATAAAAAACAATTATTGGTTTATCTGTAGTTAATTTTTTATTATCGATCGCGTTTTTTAACGCACCACCAGTCTCTAAGTTATCTTTTTCTTTAGAATAATCTATCTCAACACCAAGCTTACTCCCATCACCAAAATATTTTTCTATTATTTCACTCTTGTAACCACTGCAGAAAACATATTTTTTTATACCAAAATTTACCCAAGGCATTATAGTGAATTCTAACATCGGTTTTTTTTCTAGGCCGACTGGTAGCATAGCTTTTGGTTTTTTATTCGTGAACGGCCTTAACCTTTTACCCATACCACCTATTACTGGAACAACACGAATGTTAGAAATGTCGATAGTCATAGATTAAAATATCGTAATAAAGTTTAAAAAACTAAATCTTTAAGACAATCAGATAAACACCACCAATAATAAGCAATATTCCTAAAAACCTAAAAAATGTTACATTTTCATTGAACAACAGTTTACCGAGAATAGCTGTTATGACATATCCTATTGAAATCATGGGATAAACAAAACTTAATTCTGCTTGTGATAGTATAACTAACCAAAGCAACGAACCAAATACATAAAAAGCCATTCCAATGAAAACATATTTTTGGAAAATTATTTGAAAAATTCTTGAAGAAAGAATATCTTTTAGTCCTATATTACCGATAGTATTCATACCTTTTTTCATACCCAACTGTCCAACCACACCCATACCCACACAAATCAAGACTAACAGCAAAACATTCATTTTACCACCTTTTAGCTTTTTACGCATGTTTAGATTTTAAAACTCCATTTTAATAAATATTTTTAAGTTTATTGTTGATTAATGTACATAGATAAACATGAGAATAATCGTTTTAGGCTGTGGTTATGTAGGCCTAGTAACAGGGACTTGTTTTGCCGATAAAGGAAATAAAGTATACTGCATAGACGTTGACTCAAAAAAAATTGAAATGATAAAAAAAGGCAAATCCCCAATATTTGAGCCTGGTTTGGAAGAACTATTGAGAAGAAACATTAAAAATGGAAATTTAACAGCCTTTACAGCAAAAGAATTCTATTCAAAAAAAATCCAAACAGACGTTAGTTTTATCTGTGTACCAACACCCTCAAACAAAGACGGTTCTATTAACCTAAAATTTATAAAAAACGCCTCACGCGATCTGGGAAAATACATCAAACCTTTGAATGATTATCATGTTGTCACAGTAAAAAGTACGGTAGTTCCTGGCACTACTGAAGATGTGGCACTTCCTGTTTTAGAAAAACATTCAGGTAAAAAGGCAGGGAAGGATTTTGGCTTGTGCATGAACCCAGAGTTCTTAAGGGAAGGTTCAGCAATAGATGATTTTACAAACACTGATAAGGTTGTTGTTGGCTCTATCGATAAGAGATCAGTTGATGTTTTAGAAAAATTGTACGAATCATGGAAAAATGACATACCCAGAATTAAAGTCAACTTGAGGACGGCAGAGATGATAAAGTATGCTCAGAATGCATTCTTGGCAACAAAAGTGTCATTCATCAATGAAATAGCTAACATCTGCCAGAAGTGTGGCGTTGATGCAAAGGACGTGGCTTATGCCATAGGGCTTGACCCAAGAATTAACCCAAGATTCTTAAATTTCGGTGTAGGTTATGGCGGGAGTTGTTTTCCCAAAGACGTGAAAGCACTCATAACAAAAGCTGAAAAAGTCGGCCACAACCCTAAATTGTTAAAAGCAGTCGAAAGTATTAATCAAAAACAGGCTTTAGAAGTATTGAAGATGGCGGGTGATTTAAAAGGTAAGAACGTGTCCATACTTGGTTTAGCCTTTAAACCCGATACGGATGATGTAAGAGAAGCACCATCAATAAAACTAATTCAAGAATTGAAAAGACAGAACGTGGTTATAAAAGCATTCGATCCTCAAGCAACAGAGAACATGAAAAAAATATTTCCAGACATAATATACACAAAATCTCCTTTAGAATGTTTGAAAGATTCTGATGTTTGTTTTGTCATGACAGAATGGAAAGAAATAAAAGAATTGGAACCAAAAGAAATTTTACACTTAATGAAAACACCCATCATAATAGATGGTAGAAGAGTTTTTGATCCAGAAAGAATGAAAAAACTTGGTTTCATTTATAAAGGAATAGGTTATGGTTTGACATGAAAGAAGAAGAATTCCTGGGCTTGATACCTGCAGCTGGTGAAGGAACTAGAATGTACCCCTTTTCTCGGGCTGTCCCAAAGGAAATGTATCCAATACTAGGAAAACCCGTGATAGAGCATTGCATCGATAACTTAAGAGAAGGAGGAATTAAAAAAATTTTTATGATAGTCGGTCATCAAAAAGGTGCACTGATGGATTATGTCGGCGATGGCTCCTTTTATGGTGTTAATGTTGCTTACATATATCAACTCAAAAGAAGAGGATTGGGTCATGCAATCCTACAATCAGAAAAATGGATAAATAAACCGTTTGTGACTTTGTTGGGTGATTCTTTCATAGAACCAAAAAAAGAGATACAAAACATGATGAGGCTCCATAAAGAAAAAAAACCCGTTGCAACTATATTACTGTTTAAAGTGAAAGACCCAGCGGGCTACGGTATTGCTAAGCTTAAAAATCTGGAAAATAGTTATGGAATCATCGAAAAAGTTGTAGAAAAACCGAGTCTAGGAGAAGCAGAAGAATTCAAGTTGGACCATGAATTCTATGCTCTATGTGGTGCTTATATTTTTGAACCAAGAATATTTGATTACATTAAAAAAACAAAACCAGGAAAAAGGAAAGAACTTCAAATAACCGATAGCATTCAATTAGCCATACAAAACGGGGAAAAAATTTATGGTGTTATACTGAAAGGTAAATATCTAGACATAGGTAAATGGCGAACCGTCTTTGACATCCAAAAAGAGATGCAGGATAAATTTAATATTGATGAAATCATAAAAGAAAGAGAAAAGATGACAGATAAAGTAATAAAAACATTGAGGTGATTTAAAATGAAAATTCTTGTCACTGGTGGAGCAGGTTTCATCGGTAGCAATATAGTCGACATGCTAAAAAACGATAACGAAATTACCGTATTAGATAACCTTAGTGCTGGGAGAAAAGAAAACATTCCCGGCATACCATTTATTCACAAACCAGTGAGTGATGTAGAAAAATCTGATATCGAAAATTTTGATGCGGTAATACACTGTGCTGCTCAAGTTTCAACTTTCCTTTCTGTAGATTATCCCCACGAGGATTTTGAGTCAAACTGTTTAGGGACGTTTAAATTGTTTGAGGCATGCAGAAAATGGAATGATGATGCTTTAATATTATACACTAGTAGTAGGAGTGTCCTGGGTGACATACCAAAACCAAAAATTGCAGACGAGACATTCCCATACAACCCAAGCACGTTCTATAACGTTCATAAATTGTACGGTGAAAACCTTTGTAAGATTTATTCTGGTTTGTATGGAATGAAATTTGTTGTCATAAGACCATCTAATGTTTTTGGACCCAGACAACCATACTGGAAAGGTGGTTGGTACAACTTTATCGCTTTTTGGATAAAACTTGCTCTAGAAAATAAACCCATTCCAATCTATGGTACTGGACAACAGATTAGGGATTATGCTTATGTTGCTGATACAGCAAATGCTTACGTTTTAGCTCTAAAGAACAATAAAGCAATCGGTGAAACTTTCCTTTTACCTACTGGCAAAGAAACTACTCTGAATGAACTTGCAAATTTGATAATTAAGTTAACAAAAAGCAAATCGAAAATTCAATATTTCCCACCAAGAAAAGGTGATGTTTTTAGATTTGTCGGTTCCTATAGTAAAGCCCAGTCGATACTGGGTTGGAAGCCAAAAGTTTCATTAGAAGAAGGTTTGAAAAAGGAAATTGATTGGGTAAAGAGTGATATAAAGTGAAAATCCTTGTCACTGGTGGAGCAGGTTTCATCGGAAGTAATTTATCCGATTATTATTTGAAAAAAGGATGCGAAGTAACAGTTTTTGATAATCTATCCAGAAAAGGAACAGAGAAAAACTTAGAATGGTTAAAATCGAATCATAAAAAAAATTTGACATTCATTAAAGGCGACATCAGAGATTTTGATTCTATATCGAATGTTTCAAAGAATATTGATATGATATTACATACAGCTGCGCAGGTTGCTGTAACTACTTCTGTTAAAAACCCAAGAGAAGATTTTGAGATCAATGCCCTAGGAACTTTCAATGTTTTGGAGGCAGCCAGACAAAACAATACAGACCCACTCATTATTTTTTGTTCTACCAACAAAGTTTACGGGAATAACGTAAACGCAATTCCGTTAATTGAAAAAGAAATAAGATATGAATTTTCAGACCCTGAATTTGCCGATGGTATACCCGAAGATTTTTCAACAGACGCCAATGAACACACACCATATGGTTCTTCAAAATATGCTGCCGATGTCTTTATGAGAGATTTTTCAGCAGTCTATGGCATGAAAACTGTTACTTTTAGATGCAGTTGTATTTATGGCACAAGACAATTCGGCAACGAAGATCAGGGCTGGGTAGCATACTTTACTATTTCTTCAATCCTAAAAAAGCCAATAACAATTTATGGGGACGGAAAACAAGTTAGGGATATTTTATTTGTTGATGATTTAGTAAGAGCATTCGACATAGCGTCTGAAAATATGAACAAAACAAAAGGTCAAGTTTTTAACATAGGTGGTGGTCCTAAGAGCACGATCTCTCTTTTAGAATTAATCGGCCTATTAGAAAAAATTACTAAAAACAAAATTAAACTCAGTTTTGATGATTGGAGGCCATTTGATCAAAAAGTTTACATATCAGATATTAGAAAAG
>CAZRNP010000038.1:0-11613 GCA_964601485.1 uncultured archaeon | reverse complement strand
AGCTATCTTTATTTTTTGGAATATGTGTTTGATAGAAGTCAGAGATGAAGAAGTTCTATTTCTTATGTTTACTGTGTATAAAAATGATACATTATCTGTTAGTGACTTGAGAGTTACAGATGCCCCAATTTTATTACCAAAAGATAAAGGAGATTACAACATAGAGATCACAAATACTGAAGATAAAATTATTTTCTCGAGTAGAATTGAAGTTCAATTCATAATTTTAACAGATCCGCCAACAGAAACTGACGAATCTCTAATACTTTTAAAAATACCTTGGAATGAAAGCATGACAGAAATAAAATTCTATCATCTGGGTAACCTGATTAGTATAATAGAACTTTGCAATAAAAACGGCCAATGTGAATCATCAAAAGGAGAAAATTTTATTAATTGTCCTCAAGATTGCCCTAAATCAGCCGTATGTCGAAACAATGTATGTGAGGCTGGGGAAACTCAAGAAAATTGTTGTGAAGATTGTGAATGTTCAAAGGGAATGAAATGCGTCAATAATAATTGTGTTTCTGATAGATGTGGAAACAAAAAATGCGAACCGGGACTTGGAGAAAATTTTATTAATTGTCCTAAAGACTGTCCTTCCGGTAGTAATGATGGATACTGTGATGGTAAACCTGATGGAATTTGCGACCCAGATTGTAACAAAGAAGATGACATAGATTGCATGAAAACAGGGAATAATATGCTTATATACGGTATTGTGTTTGGTGTAATAGTTGTTTTAGTTTTAGTAATCGTTGTTAAATCAAGGCGACCAGCATGAAAGGAATGGTTGAGGAAATCTTCTGGTTTGTAATTATAGTCTTAACGATTTTTATGCTTTTTGCATTTTTTACTTATCAGCAGGGAACGAAAGGGATTGAAGTTAAAAAAAGTGTAGAAGAAAGAGTTCTTGACGAGGAAGGTAACACTGCAGTATTTTCATTGTTTAACAACAAATTACCATTCGTAGAAAAAGTGTATTTAGAATGTGCCATAGATTCCATTTTACAAGGGACTTTTTACAAGAGGGAAATGGATAAAGTATTCTACGGTAATGGTGTAGGGAATCTAAACACTAGTGAAATAATACCGCCTTTGCTGGATAAGTACGTAGAAGGTAGATGGAAGCTTCAAATATCAACTCCGGATGGCTCTTACGTTTATGGTAAGGCTGATATGGGCGATATTATTTACTCTTACGAGTCTTTAATCCCAGTACCAGAAGAAAGAATAGGAAAAGTAACATTTCAGATTGGATGAATAATTTTATATTGTCGAAAGGAAAATAATAAGTATGAAAAGAATGAAAACTCAAGCCAGTTTAGAGATGGTCGTTGGACTAATAATTCTTCTAGTCGTGGCTGCTGTTGTGATAAGCTTGATACTCTACTTTATCAACCCAAAAAAGTTGCCAAACCCCGGTCAAACATTAAGCGTGAGGGAATTTGAAACAAAATGTCAAGAATATTGTAATGAAGCCAGTTCAATAGAATATTGCAGGTATTATTGGAATGGGAACGACTGGAATAAGAATGATATAAAGTATGAAACTGTGCGTGTAGGAAAATACGAATGGTCTACTTGTGAAGACAGGGTATACTGCTTCTTGGCTGTGCCATGTGAAGACAGGTTTGGTATGGGTAATACTGCTATCCAAAAATGTAAAGATTTGCTTTGCCAAACTTACATGGAGAAGTATAATAATGCCGGAGATGCGACCAATGCACTCAAAGATGATATAAGTTTTTCATCAAGTTGTAATTTAGATTCTGTCCCGGTCGGAGAAAATTGGTACAAGAAAGTTTTTATTGATCAGAATTTTTGTGGTTAATCTGTAGTTTAGACGATCAATAAACTCCTCTTATAAATTTAGAATGACATATTACGATTGATTGAATGAATCTTCTAGAACAGAATGAGCTCTTAGTCAAGCATTTAGTGTCTGTAGGTGCCTTAAAGACGCCGAGAATAATTGAAGCTTTTAGAAAAATACCAAGACATTTTTTTGTTCGTAAAGATTATTTGAATCATGCTTACGACGACATTCCTCTACCAACGTACAACGGTCAAACTATTTCACAACCTTATACTGTTGCAATAATGACTGAGGCACTGGGCCCAAATCCTGGGGAGAAAATCCTAGAAATAGGTGCTGGTTCTGGTTATCAAGCCGCGATAATCGGAAAATGTATTGGTACAAAAGGAAAAATTATAACGATAGAGCTTGAATCAGACTTGGTTGAAATATCGAAGAAAAACATCGAAAAAATTAAGTTGAAAAATGTCATAATCATTCATGGGGATGGTAAGCTCGGTTACTCAAAAGAAGCCCCGTACGATAAATGTATTATAACGGCTGCATGTGATGAAATTCCTAAAAAAGTTATTGAACAGGTTAAAGTTGGCGGCAGGATAGTCGCACCTGTTAACGATTTCTTGGGACAAAAAATGCTAGTCGTTGACAAGCTCTCTGAGAATGAGTTTAAGAAGGAAGATTTGGGTTCTTTTGTTTTTGTTCCTTTAAGGTAATTGGGGTCGCCGAGATTTGAACTCGGACTTGCGGGTTTCTTCTATCATCTTGGAATCAATCCTCCATGTCTTGAGACTGGAGCCCGCCGTTCTACCAGGGTATACTACGACCCCCTAATATAACAAACAATAGTAAAACATAATATTTTTAAAGCTTAATATTTCTTAAATTAACGTTATGTGATTTTATGAATGACATGATAGTACCAAAACATGTGGCTGTAATACTGGACGGAAACCGTAGATGGGCTTCTGAACATAATTTAAAGCCCTGGGAAGGCCATAAATATGGCGCTCAAACTTTAGATAAATTCTTAGACTGGTGTATAGAGTTAAATGTCGAACAAGTTTCAGCTTATGTTCTATCATCTGAGAATTTAAACAGGCCAAGAAGAGAGGTTATAGAACTCCTTAGGCTGTTAAAGCATGAATTAGACAGGTTTGAGACAGAAAGAGCGGCTAAAATAGACAAATATGAGATTAAAGTCAGGTTCTGTGGTGATTTCAGCAGGTTACCTAACAGCCTTGTCAAAATCATGGAAAGGATAATGAATAGAACAGAAAAATACAATAAAAAATTCTTGAATATCCTCATCGCTTATGGTGGCCGGTACGAACTGACTAGCGTTATCAAGAATTTAGTTGCTGAAGCTGTGAGAAAAAGGGTTAAAATCACAGAAAAAACCATAGAAGAAAACCTGCTCATTTCTGGTGATGTCGACCTGGTAATACGTACTGGCGGTATGTCCAGGCTATCGAATTTCATGCCATGGCAGACAACATACTCTGAATTTTATGTGACAAAAGTCCTTTGGCCGGATTTCACGAAGAAAGATCTGATTAAAGCAATAAAATGGTTTAGTGAAACGAAAAGGAATTTTGGAAAATGATGTACGATGTCGTTGTAATCGGTGCTGGTCCTGTAGGCTGTAAGACTGCTGAGTTAATCGCAAAAAAAGGTTTTGAAGTCCTTGTCCTAGAAGAACATATTGAAGTTGGAGTTCCTGTCCAGTGTTCTGGTTTGGTCAGTCATAGAATATTCAAGCTTAGTGGAGCATCCAAAAATGTAATAGTTAACAGAATGAAAAAGGCAAGATTCTATTGTAAAGAAAATTGCGTTGAGTTGAAATCAAAAAAACCTGTTTACGTGATTGATAGAGAAAAGTTTGACAAAGAAATGGCTAAAAAGTCTGAAAATGCAGGGGCAAAAATCAAGGCTTCAACTAGGTTTGAAAATTACAAGAAAATTAAAAATTATGTAGATGTAAAAACGAATAAAGGAAATTTTCAAACAAAAATTTTGATAGGTTGTGATGGACCGAATTCTACTGTTGCCCGTGCTGCAAAAATAAAACTTCCTGATAACGTTTTAACTGGGATTCAAATTACAGCTAAATCTGATTTTGATCCTAACAAAGTTGAATTGTGGTTTGGTTCTAAGGTTTGTCCTGATTTTTTTGGCTGGGTAATCCCAGAGAATGAGAATTTTGCAAGAGTTGGTCTGGCGAGCTCTAAAAAAGTTGCAGAACGTTTTGACAATTTCATAAAAATGAGGTTGAAAGGTAAAATAAAATTCAAGAACAAACTTGCTGGTCCAATCAGGTATGGTTTAATAGAAAATTCTGTTTCTGATAATGTTATATTAGTCGGTGATGCTGCTTGTCATGTTAAGCCATTCTCTGGTGGTGGAGTAATATACGGTTTGATCGGAACAGAATTTGCTGCTGAAGCTTGTGTAAAATCTTTGGAAGAAGAAAATTACAGTTATCAATTTTTTAAAGAAAATTATGATGATGTTTGGAAAAATAAATTGGCATGGCCGATAAGAAAGGGATTATTCATGAAAAATTTAATTCATTCGTTTTCCGACTGGCAATTAAGTTTATTATTTTCAACGATTAATGCAACAAAAATAAAAAAATTATTAGAATTTACTGACATGGATTTATTATAAAGATCGACGATTATTATGGAAAAATTGTTGATATTTGATTATGATGGAGTAATAGCTGATACTCTCGATATACTCTGGGAAACTTTTGAGAAAGTAAATAAAAAATTCAATTTTTTTCCCTATAAAAATAAGAATGAATTTACCACAATTTGGGATGGAAATTTTTTCAAATCAATATCAAAATTTAGAATTTCCAATTCAGACTTGGCTAAATTCTACAAGGAATGGACTGATTTAGCCCTTCAGAATAATGAGAAAGTAAAACTATTTGTTGATTTTGAGTCAATCGTAAAGAAACTGAGTCGAGATAATTATTTGATAATTATTTCCTCGAACGATGAGGCAGTGATCATTGATTTTTTAAAAAGGAATGAGTTATTCGATTATTTTGATTTAATTTTGGGTATGGAAAGTGGTAAAGGTAAGAAAGAAAAATTAAAAATAACTTTAAAGAAATTCAAAATCTCTGAAGATAGGACTTATTTTATAACAGATACAATTGGGGATTTAAAAGAACTAAAGGATTTTGGTATAAAGACAGTTGTTGTAACGTGGGGATATCATAATAAGAGAAAGTTGGAAAAAGAAAACCCAGACTTTATAGTTGAAAAACCAAAAGATCTTTTGAAATTGTTTTTATAATATTGAATGTTAAATAAAGAATGTGATTCGATGGAAGATGTAACAAAGATTTTAACTGATATTAAACCACTCATCGACAAAGAAATAGAAAAGCATATCCCAAGAAAAGGAATTCCTCAAGTTTTATTCGAAGGCTGTTGGAAATTTTTCGATTATGGCGGAAAAAGGTTTAGACCGGCATTGATTGCATTATCTTGTGAAGCTTTGAACGGAAAAGTTAAAGACACTATCCCTGCAGGAGCAGCGTTAGAAATAGCACACACATTCCTTTTGATACACGATGATATAGAAGATTTTTCCAAGTTGAGAAGGGGTGAACCATGTTTGCATATTACTTATGGTGTTCCACATGCAGTTAACATGGGGGATTATCTTGTGACTAAAGTTTACGAGTCTCTATTATCGGGGCAAAAAATATGGAATCCTGAAAAAACCATCAAAATCATAGACTTGATGAACGAGATGCTTTCTATAACTGGTATAGGCCAAGCAATGGAAATAGAACAACGTGATAAAGATTTGTCAGAAGCAACGATGGAATGGTATGAAAAAATGTCGTTGCATAAAACAGGTTATTATTCTGGTGGGACACCATGTGCGATTGGTGCTGTGATAGCTGGTGGTGATGAAAAACAAGTAGAAGTTATGAAGAAATTTGGTTTTGCAGTCGGTATAGCATTCCAGATACAAGATGATATATTGAATGTTACCATGTCTGAAGCTGAAGAAAAAACTGCTCCAGGAACTTCTGGTGGAGGATACGGAAAAGATTTTGCTGGGGATGTAGAAGAAGGGAAGAGAACTCTACTCATAGTTCATGCCTTTGGACATGCAGATAAAAAAGAGAAAGAAAGAATGAGAGATTTAGTTGGAAAAAAAGATGTCACGATTAAAGAAAAAAAAGAAGTTATTGAACTCATGGAAAAATATGGATCTATAGAATTTGCGAAAGATTATGCTAGAAACATGGTAAAGAAAGCAATAGAAGATTTAAGAAAGAATATACCTGCCACAGAAGGTAGAAAAAAATTAGAGTCTATAGCAGAATTCTTGATTGAAAGAAAATTCTAGTTCTTTCGGATAATAGTACCTAAACCTCTTTCACCTAATAATGATCTCTTTAAAATTCCTGGTTTTTTTGCATTTATTATTTCTGATTCAATTCCAAGATCTGTCAATTCTAACATCATCTTTACTTTATGCATCATTCCACCCGTGACATCGGTACTCGAAGAACCTTTCAAATCATTTTCAATTTTTTTGATGTCCTTTTGCGTTATGACTGGTATCAATTTCGTGTCTGGGTTCTTATCTGGATTGTCAGTAAATACACCATCGACTCTACCACATAAAAGAATTCGAGATACTTTGTATTTTTTTCTTAATTCTCTTGCTATATAACTCAGGATTATTTCAGTCGAAACAGTTGCACAGCCTCTCTTCAAGTCTACACAAACATCCCCATAAGGTACAGGAAGCATGTTAAAATCCAATAACTTTTCTAATGGCTCCAAATACATTTTTTTGATAATTCCATTTTCTACTATGGTACAACTCGATGGATTGATAGAAACTGCATTCTCCCCAGCATTGATCAATTCTTCAATAATTATCCTATTCAACATGGAGGCTGAATTTTGGACTTTTGCTATACCTTCATAACTTCTTTCGTTAATCACTCCTTCATTTGTTCGGAATTCTGCAGCATATGTATGTGGATAAGAACCACCACCATGCCCGATTATGAGTTTGAATTTTTTTTCTTGTCTTGCTTCGTGTATTTCTTTTGCTAATCTTTTTATCGTGTTCATATCTTCGGTAAATGGTTTACTCTTGTCAGTTATAACTGAACCACCAAACTTTACTAAGATCAGTTCATCCATTTAATCGCCAATTAATGATTGGAATCTGATAAACTTAAATTAATTTATTTTCATGTTTGAGTCTCAATAAACCATTTCCTAGATATTCGGTTATGAAAGAGCCGTTATATGAAGCTTCGAATACAACTTTACCTCGATAAAGAATTTTCATCTCACCTCTAAACTTATCGACGTCCCCTTCACTTTTCTCAATATATTCAAACATGTTTTTTTTAAAATGAGAAGGACCTAAAAATGGTCTTTTTATTTCGATGTGTTTTAGTGCGGTTAATAAGAAATCCCATATTTCTTCGCTACTGACTGTTTTGTTAACTACAGCCCCATCGTAATTCATATTCCACATTGGTTTGTCTTTAAACGAAACTATTTCCTGACCGAGAAGCGATTCAGCATCTCCACACACAAAGTCTTCATAAAACCAATCGCCTTTTCTGTAAGGAGTGATTTTAGTTCCATCTGTTCTCACAGTTCTTTTTAATTCATACTTATAGCCTTTTAATTTTGCTTCAACAAGAAATTCTCTGAATTCTTGAGGATTGAACAATTCATTGTTTGGCATAGAAAAATAGAAGACAGTAAATTTTTTATTTTTATGCTATTCAAACGTTTTTTATCTGGACAACATTCTTATCTATCTCAATAACATCTCCAGTTTTTATTTTTGAAACATCAATTTTATCAACACAAGGTATATCTGAAATTATTGCACCGACAGCGACTATCGTCTCACACTCTTTGTTTATCATTCCTGCTGGGGCAACATTGTTTTTTTTCATCCTGTAAAGTGTGTATGAACCAACTGTAGAACCTTTACCGTTTGGGAAAACTAGAATTTTTCCTTTGATATTTTTACCTTCCAGTTCATGCCCTTTTTCTATTACTATACCTGTATCAGGATTAACTCCACCGTAGAATGATATAGGTTGTGAAGTGACTAAAGCTTCTGCTACTACTATTCCTCTTGAAATAATTCTACCTTTTAACTCCATTTTCCACTCACCGCAGCATCAACACATTGTCTTATATTTCCAAGTTTTGTTTTCATCTCGTTACTTCCTCGAGAATAGAAACATCCTTTCGCTGATGTAGTAGCGACTGACTTGAACCTTCCTTTCAACGGTGCTACAGCCAAGCAAGTATCACACGCAAACTTACCACCAGCGTCTTCTATAATCTTCGCGTATCCTCTTGCATCGGCAATTTGTTTCATAGGTCTTGAAGTAGCAACCCAGAATTCAACGTTCGATGATATTTTTTTATTCTTCAACAAATCTGCTACTTCAGCTATTTCATTGATCGAACAATGCGGACAACCTATACAAACGAAATCTATTATATCAACATCATCGTTGATGGTTTTGTAAGCTTCTTTGATGTCTTCATCTTTAATCGTGATTTTTTCTTTTGGTATTTTTTGTTTCTCTGATCCTGGTGTCAAGTCTTTGATGTAGAATAATGGTTTTGATCCGTATGTGACGATAGAAGCACAGAATGATTTCAACTCATCTATACTTGCATCTTTTATTCCAGTTATGAAAGGTATTTTATTTTCTGCTTTCTTACCTATACAATATCCGAGTGCCCCCCAGTCAGAAAAATTTTTCAAATCGACTTTTACATCAATGTAAACATCTGGTATTCTGTTTTTTTCCAGATGCAAACCATAACACGGTGTCTTACCTACGAATGCTGCTGCCAATGCTGATGGTCCACCTTCCTTGTTAGTCATCGCTCCGATAACTGAATTGGCAAAAGTTACCGCAGAAGATTCAGACCATGCAATGTGTTCGCCATACCTTGGTAGGTTACCGATTAGATAAGGCGTGCATGTGCATGAAATTATTATTCCCATTTTTCTGAACGCGTCTATGACTAGGTTCTGTTTCTTTGCAAAATCTTCTGATATTCCAAGTTTCTTCCAATCTTCTAAATCCATTCCAGCCGGGTTCAATGTTGTCAAGACTTTAACTCTTCCGTCTTTTGATAATTCATTCAAAAATTCTAAACCAGCATCTCCTAAGTTGTGATAGGATACACCGGCGACTTGAACAGAACCGATTTTTATGAGTTTTTCAGCACCGAATATTTCACCCAAGGCAACAAGTATCTCCATTGATTTCTTTACTGCATATCCTTCTTCTCCGTCCAACATCCTTTCTTCTTCTTTTGTTAGTTGCATTACAATCCCTCTATTTTATTAAATTCTTCTAATGTATTTAAAATCCAATCTGGTTTCGTTTTTTCTAATTCTTCTCGTGTGGTCTGACCAGTTGCTACTGCTACACATTTCATGCCAGCTCTCTTCGCTGCATTTATTCCATGAATAGAATCTTCAATTACAATACAATTTTCTGGTTCCATTTCTAGTTTTTCAGCGCATTTGAGAAAAATTTCAGGGTCGGGTTTGCTAAACTTTACTTCAAAACCATCAACTGTTGCATCAATATAATTTTCTATTTTTGTAACTTTCATCATGTGTTCTATAAGCTCCTTTGTGGAAGAAGAAGCTATACCGATTTTATAATTTTTGTTTTTCAGATAGGTTAATAATTTTTTTGCTCCAGGCAACAATTTCATATTTTTTTCTGAAAATTTTTTATAAAGTCTGTCCTTCTCTCTAGTTAATTCTTGTATTTGTTCATCGGTTATATTTTTTCCTTTCTCTTGAGCTATTTGTTTTATGATTTCTGGACCTTTCATCCCGTATCTTTTCGCTACATCATTTGCTATTATCTTGATTCCAATTTTAGATAGAACTTTTATATATGCCTGAAGATATGAATCAAAAGTTTCTATTAGTACACCGTCCTTATCAAAAATAATTGCTTTCATAATTTCACTCTTCTAAACTTTGTTTAATAATTTTTTAGCATTATCTACAAGTATATCAATTTCTTTTTTTGTTGCATTGTTTACATGTATCCCGCAAACACACATTACTGGTAATTTTTTCTTTAAACAAACTTTTTCAGCTAATTCTCTAGCTATTATTTCTTCTTTGTGTCCTTGTACGTTAATTACCTGAGACGTACATGAAAATTTTTTATCAATCATTACAGGTTCAGAAAAGACAATGCTACCGATGTGTGAAACTTCTCCACCACCGATTATGAAAATAATACCATTGTCTAGTTTTTCTTCTTTCAACCAGACTTTGTATTTTCCTTGACCGACGGAAATCATTTCTTTTCGCCGACTATAAACGCTTTCTCAAATTTATCTCTTTTCATTCCAGACGGAATAGTTGCATCGATACCGACTTTGCATGTCAATCTTCTGTCTGTCCCTGGTAAAGTCTCTTGACCGACTGTAGACGGGTCGATACTGCTGCCTTCTTCCTTTTTCGTCATAGTTTGTTTGTCTGCTTGGAATCTTGTACAGATTGCCCATTCAACTTCTTCTGGGTTGAAAACGTCAATATCATCATCTACGACCACACAATGTTTCAATGATTTGTGTCCACGGAATGCGGCCTCCAATGCTTTCATCCCATCGTCGGGTTTTTGTTTTTTTATCGAAACAAAACAATGCAACCAAGAGCATCCACCTGTTGAGATGTTGACAGCTCTTACTGGACACACTTTTGCTACTTCATTATATATAGTAGGTTCTCTGGGCATACCCATCAACAGTCTATGCTCGTTGCCTCCAGGTAAGAGTGCATGATATATTGGATTTTTCTTGTGCCAGATTCCATCTATCTCTAGCACAGGTTGTTTTCTTACAACATCATAAGTCCCACTTATATCGACAAAAGGTCCTTCATCAACCATCTCTTTTGTTATCCTTCCTTCGATTATTATTTCAGAATGTGTTGGCACGAGTAAATCGTTTGTTTTACATTTAGTGACTTCTAGCGAACGCAAAGAACTCATGATTTTAAACTCATCTATATCACCAGCAGATACAGCACCTGGTATCAAGACTGATGGATCATTTCCAATGAAGATTGAAACTGACATATCCTTCGCATGTTTTTGACAAAACTTGAATGTATCCCTGTCACAAAGTCTTATCGCCATTCTGTTCTTACCGATCTTCATCATCCTGTGAAAACTGGCATTCAATCTTTTAGTATCAGGATCTCGAGAAATTACGATGCCTGAACTGATGTATTCTCCACCATCCCTCTCACAAAATTTCATTATCGGAATTTCATCCAAGTCTTTACCTTTCATTTCATAGCATGGAACATCATCTATTATATTATAGTCTTTTGGTTTCTGGATTGCATCGGCTATCTTGAAAGATAATTTTTCTCTGTTAGTTCCAAGCCAAGATGCCATCTTATCTCTGCTACCGCAAACTCCACTCACGATTTGATAATTGTATCCTTTGATTTTCTTAAAAAGAATAAGCGATTGGTCTTTTTTTATCATCAACGGTATTTTGTTTTTATCAGTTTCTTTTTCTATAATCTTCGGTTTTTGCGTTTCCAAAAATTCATGCAAACTCATTCCTTCCACCTCTTGAAAAGATTATTTTCTATTCCCAACAAGTCTAAAACCTTGCCGACAAAAAAATTCGTTATATCTTCAACAGTTTTAGGTTTGAAATAATAAGCAACGTTCAAAGGCATTATGATCCCGCCAGCCAAAGTTA
>CAZRNP010000037.1:0-11673 GCA_964601485.1 uncultured archaeon | reverse complement strand
TTAGTTTTGTAGAAGCCACTTCCACAGAGGAATATATTTTATTTTTTTTCCTTTGATCCTTTCCAAACCTTCTTTATTATCTGTTATGATAAGCATATTATTACATTTCAATTCTTTTGATGCTTTTAACAAAGGTTTTATTTCTCTTTCTTTTGTGTTCATATCATCTAAAGAAAAAGCTACTTGTAAAAGTTCTTTGACCTCTCCCCTTTTCAAAATCACGAAATCTACTTCTTTACCATCAGTAGATTTATAGTAATAAACATCCTTACCCCTTCTTATCAATTCAATAAAAACAAGATTTTCCATTAACCTACCATAATCTTTTATTCCGTTTGATGTTAGAATACCACTATCTATTAGATATATTTTAGGGAGCGATTGCTCGATTTCCTTGAATGAATAAGCAAACTTTCTTACAAGAAATACAAAAAATACATCAGTTAATGCATCGACATAATTATAAAGAGAATTCTTGCTTGCTTTCATACCTGTTGATTTAATAAAATTGTAAAATTTATGAACAGAAAATTCTCTCACTGAAGAACTTATTAATGATTTTATCAGAAGTTTTAACAATTTTGTGTTCCTTATTTTATACCTTTCGATTACATCCCTATGGATAGTCGTTTCAACAATATCAAGCAATATTTTTTCCTTTTCCTTAGGATAAAAAATAACCTCGGGATAACCTCCGTTTTCCACATAACTCTTCAGTTCATTAATCACTCTAGACTTTTCTGATGTTGATAAGTACTTTCTCGTTTCTATTTTTTTCGTAATCAAATAATCTACAAACGAAAATGGTAGTATTGTGTATGTTATTGTCCTTCCTCTCATCGATGTTGCTATTTCTTTGCTTAAAAGTTTTGAAGAAGAACCAGATATAAAAACTTGAACATTTTCGTGATCAATTACTGTTCTGATGAATTTCTCCCATTTTTCAACATTTTGAATTTCATCAAGAAACAACCATATTTTTTTGTTTTTATTTTGTGGATAGATTTCATAGAATGTTTCCATCATATTAGTCAAATCTTTACTATTAGACCCTTCTAAGTCTGTTCTTTCGAAGTTTATGTATATTATTTGATTGATGCTTATCTTATCTTCCAGAAGACTTTTTATAATTTGAAACATGGTATAAGTCTTGCCAACTCTTCTCGGTCCTATTATAGAAATAGATCTTTTTAATGGCACTTCTTTAGGAATATTTATTTCTCTTTTTACCAACTCTGGAGTACCTTTCTCATGGAAATCTTTTATTATTTCTGCCCACTTTTCCTTTGTTATCATAGTATTATATAGGAGGAAAGTATTTATAAATGTTTCCCTTCATATAATTCTTTATCTTCTTCAGAGAATTCTTGTCTTTGTTAATCGTAGAGGAAATTGTTGAAATCAATAAAACCCAATTCTTTAGTTTTGGTTTAACTTTAGTATAACTTCTGTTAAACCAACATTTTCAATAGAATTAGCGACTAGCCTATCATAAGGCCTTACTTCTCTTCCTTTTTTTCTGGAACTATAGTGGCATTTACTACCCCATCTTGAGAAGGTCTAGAAACAACTCTTGCATCACCTATCTCAGTTTTAATAATAGTTCCTTTTGTTATGATACCACGTCTCACATACTGAGGATTAGCATCATTCCTGAGGACATGGAGAATCTTAACTTTTTTATATTTATTCGTTTTAGTGTCAATGACATTAGCAAATTCGGCCGATGGGAGTCTAATTTTTTTTATTCCACCCCTCATTCTGTCAATTCTTTTCTTTTCTTTTTCAAGCTTTGTTAATAAAGGTAATGACGTCCTCTGAAATCTCCTCTTTTTTCTATGAAGGTGTATAATCCCACCAGTAACTTTTCTGCCTTTATCAATATTCCATTTAGCCATGTTCTATCAAACCTTTATCTTTAGATGAATAAATTTAAACATATCCTTTTAAATAGATTTGAAAAATGGATGAAAAAAGTATTTAAATCTTGATATCAACAAACTACATAAGTGAAAGTATGCCAGAAAGACCAATCGATGCATTAGATCGTGCAAAAGGAAAGAAGGTTTTTGTTAAGTTAAAGAATGGTGATGAAATAACAGGTCTACTCATGGCCTTAGATTTACACCTTAATCTATGGCTGGAAGATGTAGATATACAAGGAGAAAACAAGAGGAAATTTACGACAATCCTTATCAGAGGGGACACAATCCTATACGCTTCTCCTGTCTAATTTCAAAAGTGGTTTGAATGAGTAAAGGTACACCTTCTTTTGGTAAACATAATAAACGAAGCCATGTCCTTTGCAGAAGATGTGGAAGAAGGGCTTTTTTCATAAAGAAAAGAAGATGTTCTGCTTGTGGTTATGGTGCTAGTTCTAAGATAAAAAACTTTAAATGGCAAGAAAGGGACATCCACAGGAATAGAAAGAGGTAGTTCGTATTAAACGATAGTTTTAAAATTTTAATTTATCTTCTTCTCATATTTATTATAAATATTATTGGGCCCGTAGCTCAGCATGGTAGAGCAGCTGGCTTTTAACACTTCAAAGAATTGAAGGAAAAACAGTTGGCCCCGCGTTCAAATCGCGGCGGGCCCATTTGTGGTTATATGTGGAAACATCCAGCTTTAACAGTCGATGTAATAATTGAAAAAGGTAATCAAATAGTCATTATTAGAAGAAAGAATAAACCCAAGGGACTGGCAATGCCTGGTGGTTTTGTTAATGAAGGTGAACTCCTAGAGGATAGAGCAGTCATAGAAGCCAAGGAAGAAACATCTCTCGACGTTGAGTTAAAAGAGTTGTTAGGCATTTATTCTGACCCTAAAAGAGACCCTAGACTTCATACTGTTACGCCTGTTTTCATAGGTAAACCTGTAGGAGGACATGTAAAAGGTGGCGATGACGCTGCAGATGCATTCTGGATGAACATCGATGAAATAGAATCTCATAATTTTGTTTTCGATCATAAAAAAATTCTGCTAGATTACTTGAAATGGAGGAAGAAAAAGGGAACTTATTGGTCTACTAAGTAGATTTATATGTTACTGAAAATTTATGATAAATTGTTAAAGTATTTTGGAAACCAGAATTGGTGGCCAACAACAAGTATTCAAAACCCAAAGTTTGAAATAATTATTGGTGCTATTTTAACTCAACAAGCGGCATGGAAGAATGTTGAGATTGCAATAAAAAATTTAAAAGAAGAAAATCTGATCGAACCAAAATTATTGTACGATTTACAAACAACCAAACTAGAGCAATTGATTAAACCCAGTGGGTTTTTTAAAGTAAAGACAAAAAGACTACGAAGTTTTCTTAAATTTTTTATCGAAAAATATGACGGTGATTTAGAAAAAATTTTTAAAAGTCCTTTACAAGATTTAAGAAAAATTTTACTGTCCGTTTACGGGATTGGTCCTGAAACATGCGATTCTATTATATTATATGCAGGAGAAAAGCCTGTATTTGTTGTGGATGCTTACACTCTAAGGTTATGTGAAAGATATCCTATCATAAAATCGAAAAAATACGAAGAAGTTAGAGAATTTTTTGAGAGGAATTTACCGAAAGATGTTAATTTATTCAAAGAATTCCATGCATTAATAGTAGAACTTGGAAAAAATTATTGTAAGGTTAAACCATTGTGTGAAAAATGTCCGTTGAATGAAGGTTGTAAACATGAGATTAATAATAACCACATGCCCGATCAATAAATCTCAGAAATTGATAGACGAGATATTAAAATCAAAACTAGCTGGATGTGCTAGTAAAACAGAAGTTGACAGCAAATTCTGGTGGAAAGGAAAAATTGATGAAGAAAAGGAATGTATGATAATTTTCAAAACAAGAGAAGAACTGGTAGAAAAATTGTTCAAAAAGATAAAGGAAATACATCCATATAAAGTCCCAGAAATCATTGAAATAAAAGTTGAAAAAGTTAATGATGGATATTTGAAATGGTTGAAAGACGTTACAATGGGCCCGTAGCTCAGCATGGTTGAGCAGCTGACATATGGTTGAAGCTCTTAACAGCTGAGGAGCCACCAGAAGTTTATGCTGGTAAAGGTCGAGGGTTCAAATCCCTCCGGGCCCAATATATTTGCTATATCGGATATATTTTGTATATTTTTATCTGAAAACTGAAGAGTCGATATCCTAAAACTTTTATCTTTCTAAAGAAAAATTAACACTATGAAAAAAGCAAAAGTATTACTTATAGGAGCTGAAGATGAAGAAAACCTAGCATTGAGATATCTAGCTGCAGTTTTAGAAAAAGAAGGGCATAAAGTTAAGATTGTACCCTGTTCTCAATACAAGGATTTTACTAATGTTTTTAAAACGGTAACTATAGAAAAACCACAATTAATAGGTATTTCAATAGCTTTTCAACAACTTGCTATGATGTATTTTGAATTGATATCAAAAATTCGTAATTTGGGTTATAAAGGTCATATTACAATAGGTGGTCATTTTCCAACTTTCGAATACAAAAAGATTCTAGAAACTCAAAAAGATATTGACACTGTTATAAGGTTTGAAGGAGAGAGACCTATTGTTGAATTAATTCGGTCAATTCAAAATAATGAAGGTTTTTCTAAAGTCACAAATTTAGTTTATAGATCAAAAAGTGGATTGATAGAAAACACATGTGTTAATAAATTTCAAATTTTAGATGATTTACCTTTTCCAGTAAGAGGAAAAACTCAAACTAGAATAGGAGAAAAATTTGCTACTCTTGTAGCTAGTAGAGGATGTTGGCATGCTAGTTGTCTCTATTGTTGTATAGGTGCTTTTCATTCCAAAAAAGAAGGACAGAAATTTACGATAAGGAGTCCTGAAAGTGTCGCTGAAGAAATTGCACTACTTTATCACAACAAAAAAGTTAGAGTATTTCAGTTCCATGATGACAATTTCATGCTTCCCTCAAGAAAAGAAACAGTAAAAAGGTTCAAAAATTTAACAAATGAATTGAAAAAAAGGAAAGTTGACATAAACAAGATAGCATTCTTGATAAAGGCAAGACCAGATACGATAGATGACAAAGTTGCTCATGCGTTGAAGGATTTGGGTACGGTTGGGGTTTTCTTAGGTATTGAAAATGCGAGTGAAACTGGATTAAAAGCCCTTATAAGAAGTTCAACATTAGAAAATATCCACAGAGCTTTATCAGCATTGAAAAAATACGGTATTATTGTTACCTATAATTTGTTGATTTTTCATCCAAATGCGACAATCGAAGAAATTAGTGAAAATATTGAATTTATTAGAAAGTATCCATACCTTCCATTTGATGTTGCAAGAGCAGAGATTGTTTCAGGATCTCCCTTAGAGAGATTGGTGAATAGCAAAAAAACTTTGATAGGTACTTGGCCAAATTGGGGCTATATGATTGATAATCCAAAAATAGACAAAATGTTTGAAATATACCTTAAATCATTCCGTAGAAAAGGCTCTCTATGTCAGAAATTAGCCCAATACTCAATAGTTTTAGCATACAGAACTTATACTATTAAAAAATTTTACAATGGAAAGATAGCTAAAGAAATAGCTTCTGACGCAACAAAAATGATTAGCAACACCAGTTTATTCCTTGCTGATAATATAGAAAAAATGCGAGATATGAGCATCAATAATTGCTCAGAAGAAGATATTATTAAATTTGATGAAGAACTCTTTATAGGTTGTAAAAAGAGGCTAGAAGAATTAAAAAGAATAAAAGATAGGATGACAAAATTACAGATCGCAGAAAAAGCGTTTGATTTTTTTGGAGTAAAAGGCGTACCTCAACAAACTCGAATATTTAGAAGACTTTTTGGTTATTAGATGAAAAATACTTATATTGGAATAATTAATTCTTTATAAGATGAATAGGAAAACCTTGCTTAAGATTGTAGCGATAATTGCTACGCTAGTGACTTTAGGTCTAATTGTTTATTACTATTATCGTAAATGGAAAGAAGAAGTTATTATTTGTGATATTGCACATCAGCCTTATGAATTGGAAACTCTTTCTCGTGAAATATACAAAAACTCTATTAAAGTCGCGGGAAAATTATAATTTTTTGAGTAACTCCATTAACTTTGAAGTTCGAAGGGCATCGAGCCCACATGCGAAAATGACATGAGACCTGAAAAAATTGAATACACTAATCAAACAGATTTTGAATAAGAACTATTTCGAATCGCTTTTTTAATCATCTCTTTTGGTGGATAAGAATATTGTTTGCCTTTATAAAAATAGATTCTGCATCCGCATCTACATTCTTGTTTAATAAATTCAGTTGTTCCTTTAGTAAGTTCAGCGAGTTCTTCACAAGGTAAGCATTTTCCTTTACTAACATCTTCCTGTATGTCTTTTCCGTTTATTCTGATTGTTGGTGAGCCAACAAAATTATATTCCTTTGCCTTTTCATCTGAATCAATCAAAATCTCTTCAATATCAGATTTTATTCCGAGTTCTCTCAAACTTTCTCTAATTAATTCTTTAGTCTTTACGCACCAAGGACAATCTAAAATATACAAAATTTCAATTTTCATCTTAATTACCTCCACATTGTTACTTGAATCGAATTAGAAGAGCAGAGTTCAGCATTACCGAGAAGCAACCCGCCTCTTGAAACACTACTGCCAGCGCAGGTATGAACAGGCCTGTTGCTGAAAGGGATATGCCCAAAAAGTTGTACAGCATGGAAAAGACAATATTACCCTTTATGGTTTTAAGTGTGCGTCTGCTCAATCTCAGCATTTCCGCAACTTTCCCAATATCATTCGTTTTCAGGATTATGTCGGCTGCACCTATTGATACATCTGTCCCAGATCCCATTGCGATTGCAATATGTGCTGCGGAAAGAGCTGGGGCATCGTTTATTCCATCCCCCACCATCGCAACTTTGTATTCTTTCTTAAGCTCTTCTACTATACGCACCTTATCTTCTGGGAGCAAGTCTGCCCGCACTTCGTCAACGCCCAGCTGTTTGCCAACTATTTCTGAAACAAGTTTGTTGTCGCCAGAAAGCAGCACTATTTTTTTAATTTTGAGCTCCCGCAGTTTCTCGATTGCTTGATGCGCATTGTCCTTCAATACATCTGCGACAGAAACGATTCCTGCGATTTTGCCCTGTATAGCGACTAGCAGAAGAGTTTTACCCTCTTTGCTGCGCTTGACTATTTCAGTCTCTGCCTCTCTGGACAATTTCACTCCATTCTCTTCAAGTAACCTGCGGTTTCCAACCAAGACGTTTTTCCCGCCTACCTTAGCCCAGACTCCTTTACCTGGAAACATCTTGAATGAATCAGGGTCGGAAAATGAGATTTTAAGTTTATTGGCTTCTTCCAAAATGCTCGTGGAAAGCGCATGTTCCGATAATTTTTCAGCGCTTGCAGCGTAGAAAAGCAGTTTTTCTGCACTAATACTGCCAAAAGTTGAAACGTTAGTGACCGTCGGCTTTCCGAAAGTAAGTGTACCCGTCTTGTCAAAAACCACGCAGTCAATTTCGGATGCCGCTTCTAGGTAGCTACCACCCTTTATCAGGATTCCTTTGCGCGCACCATTGCCAATTCCCCCCACCACTGCTGCTGGGGTGGCCATACTTAATGCGCAGGGGCAAGCCACAAGCAGAACCGCGGCAGTTTTTATTGGGTCGCGGGTAAGAAGGAAAACGACAATTGCAATCCCAAGCACAGCAGGAATGAAGACGCGCGCAATCTTGTCTGCATACTTTTGCACTTCCGGTTTTTTGGTCTGCGCTTCCTGAACGAGTCTGATGACTCTCGCGAGCGTGGTGTCTTCACCGACTTTGGTCGCCTTCATCTCAAAAGCGCCGAGCTCGCATACAGTACCGCTCATTACTTGGCTGCCTACGGTTTTTTCAACGGGTATCCCCTCTCCAGTGATTGTGGACTCGTTAACTGAACCACTTCCTTTGATTATTATACCATCAACAGGAATGCTTTCACCGGGTTTTATTATGAGCACATCGCCAGGTTTGACCGATGAAATGTCAACCTCCTCTTCTATGGGTCCACGCTTGATTCGTGCTTTCTTGGGTACCAGTGACATCAATTCATCGACTGCATTTTTCATTTTGACGAGAGTAAATATTTCAAGCGTTTCAATACCTTGCATTATCACTATTACCGAAGCCGCGGGAAAAAATCTACTGGAAAACAGGCGGTTAAGCGTGTATCCGAGCCATTCAGCGTGTACCGCATGTGCCTCGGGTACTGCCAATGCCGCTATGATTGCGATTCCTATGAGAACATCTGTGTTAAGCTGTTTTTTTAGCAGCGAGTCCAAAGCTCGGCTGTAAATTGGAGATGCGCCTATGAAAATCGCCAGAAGCGCAGTGTCGATTCCGAAGAGGGAGTCAATAAAATGAAACCATCGTAAGGCGAAAAGCAGCAGAACTGTGACAAAAATAACATACTGCCTGTTCTTGCGGATTTTCTGCGTCTCGTCTGTTTTTGCAGCGCTCGAAGCGGAACTTCCACACGTTTCACCCGGACCACAGTTGCAACCCATCCATCACACCTCTTTCAAACGCTTCCTCACTTTTTCTTCAAGTTCGGAAACTGTGGGAATCTTGCCTTGGGTTAAAATTATTTCATCAATGCTTACAAGGGGCATCGCAATTCTTCCAGATGGTTTTGATGCTCCCCGCAAAAAAGGAAATTTCTTCAGATCAATTGAATTATAAGCCTCAAAAACCAAGTGCTCTTCGCCGAATTTTTTCACTAGTTTCTCAGCAACTCTTTCAAAGTCCGTCATGTTCTGATTGGGACCGCACGCACAACAACCTTCCGAACACGCTGGAGCGTAGAATAATCTGACAACTATCTTTCCATTCATTCAAACCACCCACCAAACAGTACTTCGGTGCTCTTTATCAGTAGTTTAAAACCTGCAATTATCAAAAAATCAATCATTTCTTCATCTTCTTTGCAATTTCAATCAAATCAAAAATCTTTGGATTAACTACACTATAAAAAATCATCTTCCCTTCTTTTCTTGATTTTATTATTCCCGCATTCTCTAGAATTTTTAGATGTTGAGATATTGTAGGCTGGGCTTTTTTTGTTAGCGGAACAAATTTACAAGCACAGATTTCCCCTTGTTTTAATAATTCTACTATCTTTAGTCTAGTCGGATCTGAGAGTGCTTTCAAGATTTTTGTTGGCATGAGGTATATTGATATATTCAAATATATAAATATATTCTTTAATAATTAAATTAGTAGGTGATTAGAATGGGCGTTGAAAAGAAAACCTTGAAGACAGAGAACCAGAGAACGGATAACAGAGAACTTGAGGACAGTGTTGTTTACCCATCGGGCCCATTCAGTATTTTATCTCTTTCCTACCTTTTATTCTAACAATAACCTCTATATAATCCTTAAAATTAACATCTCGAATTTTTTGAAGTATCTGCTCTTCAATCTGAAAAATTCCTGTGGTATCGTTCATCTCAACAACAATTCTTACAGGCTTATCTTCACCTTTCATAACAGAAACGTTCTCTATCGCTAAAGCAGAAAATTTATGTATATCTGGCTTGGATAATTTATAAGGAATTCTTGCTCTTCCTTTAGTCATATCTGTGCCGTCAGCGGTCGCAACTATCTTTGATTCCAAACTAGTGGACCTATATTTACCAAGATGACATAGGATTTCTTCGAAGATAATACTTCTCATTCTTGCAATCTTCCCAATATTTGCATTTGGATCAACCGTTCTAAGAATTCTTGTTATGATACTATGTGCTAATATGACACCTAAGATTTCATGATCATCTCTCGATATACTGTTTCCAAAGTCATGTACATAAGCTCCAAGTAACAATGCCATTCTCACATCTTCTGAATTACCGATTTCTTCGAGTATGATATTTCCAAGAATGTTTTTTTTCTCCAATATCGAGTAGATTTTCAATGCGTTTAATGCCACAATCTTTGCGTGGACTCTACCATGGTCGTTGAAACCCATTCTCACTACCATGACTTTGTTAGCTTGCTCTAGCAGATGATAAACCTCTTCATCTTCTTCGAGTATTCTCAGGAGATTTGAACATTTTTTATATTTTTTTAATTCCTCTTTCAATTCTTTATCAATATAACCCTCATGTGTCATAAAAATCTATTTGATTATCAGTCTTTATATCTTTCTTAATAGTTTAAATTTTTAAACGGTGGTGGTGTTGATTTAATCTTCTTTTTTCTGAAAAAATACACAATCCAACCTATAATTATCAAGATAACAAACATTTCCCAAACAAAAATTGAGAATTGAGTCATGAATAAAATACATGCTATTATTGAGATTATAGGAACTACTTTGCTCTCTAAAACAAACATTTGCCCTTTAAACTTTCTAATTAATTTTAGAACTGCAAAACAACTGAATAAATAAGTGACTAAAAGTGAAAGAATTGACAAACTTGCAACAACAGTGAAATCCCGCACGATAAAAACAATTATGATGGCTAATATTGTCTGTAATATAAGGGCAGAATCAGGTGTCTTATATTTTTTGTGAACATGTTTGAGAAATCCTGGGAATAAATTATCTGTTGATATTGACATGGCTACTCTTGCACATGCTAGTATGACTGCATTCAGTGCTCCAATTATAGATATCAATCCACCGATAATAATTATAATACTGCCCGTACTACTCATAAAAATTTTAGACACATCAATTAATGTAGAAGATGGTCCATAGTTAGTCCAACTCATTACACCCAATGTGACAAAAGCTATCAACAAATAAAGAGAATTGGTAACTAGAATCGAGACTATGATTGCTCTTCTTATATTTTTCTTAGCACTTTTTATTTCTTCTTCTGGTACTGTTATTATCTCAGCACCAAGGTATGCCCATAGAATAAGGATTGTTGATGAACCTATGGCAGATAAAATTGTTTTATCTTCTGGTATATATGGATGAAAATTCGAAAACTTTACGAAGAATAATCCTAAAACTATGAACATTATTAATGGCAACATTTTTCCGATAGTGAAAATGTCTCCAATTTTTCCTCCAGATTTTACGCCTCTTATGTTGATTATAGTTAAGACGATTGTGATGATAATAGATATAAAAATTCTCATAAGATAACTCAACTGAGGAAGAAGAAACTGTAAAAATAATGCTATGGCCAAAGTTTCTCCAGCTATCGTAACCCAATAATAGACCCAGAAAATCCAACCAACCATGAATCCTGCCTTATTTCCAAATGCATGATGAGTATAAGCATAAGGACCACCTGCTTCAGGGACTTTAGCTGCGAGTTCTGCAAAACATAAACCAGTTAAAATAGAAAACACACCACCAATAATCCAAGAAACTAAAGAAAGGGTTCCGGCTTCTCTTCCAGCGAGCAAAGGCATTATGAATATCCCAGAACCAACTATGAAACCAATACCAAGCATCACTGCTTCTAGGTAACCTAAACCTTTGATTAGACGAATTTTACGCATATTTATATAATTATTTTTTCTTAATTAAGTAAACTCTCGATATTTTAAATTAAAAAAGTAAAAATAAAATTAAGGGTGGTTGAATGAAGGTAATAGTATCAGCCGTAAAAGGTGCGGGTAAGTCTACAGCAATAAAATTTGTACTAGAAAAAAAACCTGATGTTAAAGTTATATCAGTAGGAAATTATTTTGAGG
>CAZRNP010000036.1:0-11752 GCA_964601485.1 uncultured archaeon | reverse complement strand
CCATTACTCTGATACCATGTGCGCCGTTTATGACTGAACCTATAACACCGACTGTATCTACTTGAATGTCTGCCCTTCTAAGTACGTCTACAATAGTTAAAGCCTCTACTTCTTCAAACCCTTCTGCAAAAGGAACCATCACTTTCATTTGAATACCTCCTTCTAATTTAAAAAACACAAAATATAAAAATTGTAACATTTATTATTTAACGCTGAAAGCTAATAAATGATTGGTGTGCTTATGATAGTTGGGTTCAGTATCAAGACGATTTCGGCAGAAAGAAAGGACATACCCAGGGGGAGGATTGACATAAATTCTACGCCAAAAATAATCTCTGTTAGTAGTTCAAAGACTGATTTTATAAGTAAACAAAAACCCCTGAACGTAGAATTCGAGTTTATCACAAAGTATGAACCTGATGTTGGGGAAATAAGAATATTGGGAAATGTGTTCTATGTTGGTAAAAACATGAAAGATGTATTGAAAACATGGAAAAAAGAAAAAACACTACAAAAAGAAGTCGATATCGAAGTGAAGAATTTTCTTTTTAGAAAATGTTTGGGCATAGGGATGAACTTGTCAGAGAATATGCAACTACCACCGCCGTTAATATTTCCTAGAATTATGCCAAAACAAAAAGAAGAATTGACATACATAGGCTAGAAGATGTACAAACAAGTCATATTATTGAGATCGGATATCGAAATGTCGACTGGAAAAAAATGTGTTCAATGTTGTCATGCCTCTTTAGGTGCATACAGAAATGCTGACAAGTCCATAGTAAAAAAATGGGGGTCGGGGGGACAAAAAAAAGTTGTCCTCGAAGTTAATTCAAGGGAAGAAATTTTAAAGTTCTACAATCAGGTAAAAAAGGAAAAGATACCATGTTTTTTGGTCGAGGATGCTGGTTTAACAGAATTAGAACCTGGGACTATCACAAGTTTAGGCATAGGTCCAGAAAGAGAAGAAACTTTAGACAAGATCACAGGAAAATTAAAATTATTTTAAATCGTTAAAATCAGTATTGAGATTTATGCTGGAAATAATAATAAACAATTTATTCTTGGTAATATTGATAATACTCTCGATTATATACGCTTCTTGGCTTTTTTTGTTATTCTGGCCAAAAAAACAACAAATTAAAACAAAATTCTATCCCCCCATCTCGATAATAATCCCTGCTCACAACGAAGAAAAAAACATACAGGAGGTTCTGGAAAGTTTAATTGCTTCTGATTATGATAAAAAAGAGATTATAGTAGTGGATGATGGTTCCATAGATAGTACTTATGATATAGTGAAAAAATTCTCGAATAAACATCCCATTAAACTGATAAGGGGTAAACATCAAGGAAAAGCAAGAGCGGTAAATCTGGCCATAAAATCAGCAAAGAACGATTATTTAGTGATTGTTGATGCTGATACAACAGTAAAACAAGATACGTTAAAAAACTTAGTGCAGCCTTTTCAAGAGGATAAAGTTGCTGCCGTTGCATCCAACACTAGAATAAGTTTAACAAAAAACATCATCACATGGTTTCAGAGTTTAGAATACTCTATTTCCACAGCTTGGAATTATATTTGTAATAACATCGGGGGTCTTTCAGTCATGTCACCAGTATGTGCGTTCAGAAAAGACGTTATCGAAGAAATAGGTGGTTTTAGGGGGGACACGGCAGCAGAAGACTATGATATCTGTATGGTAATAAAAAAGGCTGGTTATAAGATTAAGATGGCATCATCTGCCGTAGCTTATAACAAAGCACCGCAAACATTGTCCGGCTGGGTAAAGCAGAGGATGAGATGGGAAATAGGAACTTTTCAAGTTATAAAAAAACATTTTGACATGGTATTCAACAGAAAACATTTAGGCATTGGGTTTTACTCAACGCCAACAAAAATCTATTGGTACATCCATTCTTTTATTTATTTACCCGTAGTTTCTTACCAGATATTCTACGGCTATTTTAAATATTTTTTCTTCAAACAAATTTACTTCTCGTTTGAAGTCGTGAAATATTTTTTTTACTGGTTTACAGTTTTTGGAATGGCAGATTATACATACAAGTTAATAATCGGCGTTTATCCTTTAGATATAATTTCTGCTCTGACAATTTTCGTCTTCGTTTCGGTCACTAGTTTTATTTTTTATTCTTTAATTAAATTTTCTGATAAAATAACAATCTACCACTTAATAGCCTTTATTTTCTTCTTTCCATACACGTTGGTCTTAATATCAATCAGAGTTTTCACACTCTTCTATAAAATGAAGAATCAAAGTAAGTATGTAAAATGGGAAAAGGAAAAATAGTAATCAAAGCCTAAAATATTTCTTAAATAATTCTATTATCTTGATACTACCAAATTTTGGTGTTCTGTACCAAACCATTGGTTGATTAAAAATAGCTCGCAACAAAGCAACGGCATTGAAGAGAGATATTACGATTCCTATTGTTAAAGTTGAAAAAAATGATGATTTATACATGTTTAACTTGTTTTCTTTTTTAAGGGCGATAAAAGCAACAATGAAAAACCCACTAGTAATAGTAAAATTTTTAATCGTGCTTAATAAATCTTCTGTTGTGAGTGGATGGGGGACTCCTGTTATCATGCCCAATATACCAGCAAAAGTCATTACAGCAACAAATGGAAAAATTATGCCCCCAAACGTCAAATAAGTTATTAAAGCTTTTTGAGATAAAGAAAAACGATCGCCAAACCAAATAGATTTAGCATTATCTATGAATGTTCTAGTCATCCCATAAGTCCATCTCATCTGTTGTTTTATAAGAGCTTCGAACGTGAACGGCAATTCACCCCTAACTTTTAAATCAGGTAAATAAACACTCTTATAGCCTTCTTTGAATAATTTTATGGACAACTCGGCATCCTCAGTTAAGTTTTTTTCATTCCATCCACCAGTTTCTATAAGTACGTCTTTCTTAATCGCCCCGTGCGTTCCACAGAAAAAAGTTATACCCATCTTACTGCTCATTGGACAATAAAAATTATGGTATATCATCAATAACGTTGAAGCTAACTTCGTTATAAAATTTTGATTATGGTTTATGTACCCCATTCTCGATTGGACTATAGCTATTTTTTCATCTTGGAAGAATGGCTTAACTATTTTTTTCAAGAAGATTTTAGACGGGACAAAGTCAGAATCAAAAATGACGATAATATCTCCATTTGAATGCTTCAACACGTTGTTTAAAGCACCAGATTTAAACCCTTCTCTTGTGTTTCTCCTAAAAACCCTTATTTTTTCAGGATATTTTTTCACGAAATCGTCAATGACTTTTTTTGTACCATCTGTGCTATCGTCTGCAACTATTATTTCAAACTTGTCCTTGGGGTAATCGAATTTTAAGCATGACTTCATGCACCTTATCGCAACGGGATCATTGTAAACTGGTATTTGAACTGTGATAGAAGGCCAATGAGGTGGATTTGAGTATGTTTTGTGCCTTTTTTTTGAGAATAAATCGTATATCGCAACCATATAGCACACTACCGAAAAGAAAACAACGGGTAGTAGAGATGTTTCGTAAATAAGTATACTCATCGAATTTATGTTCATAACTAAATTTAGACCACGTAAGTTATTTAAACATTATTCTATAGGATTAGACGGATGATTATAGCAGATATGATATAAAAATATGCAAAATTCATCAAAAAAAACAGGAATAGATAAAATACTGTTTTTGGTAAATAATACCAATAAATGTAGTTCATAGGGTAATTCATATAAAAAGTCAGAAAGAAAAAATCTTTCGTAGCTAAAAGTATTAATGCAAGTAGCAAATTCCATTTGTTGGGTTTAAAGAATTCAATAATTTTATTTTTATTTATATTCTTCATTAACATCCCTAAAGTATTAATGTATTCTCATAATATGAATATTTAGGAGTAAGAGATGATTTTAATGAAAAGAAAAAGACTGCTTATAACAGCTAGTGTAACAGCGATTATTATTTATTCTTTGGGTGCTTTAACTGGTTATTTTATTCAAGAGAAGGTCTTATCTAGAACGCAAGAAGAACTGAAAAAAATACAAGAAGAATTTTTTGTTTATAAACAGAATCTCGAGAACGTACAGCTTGAACAACTATACTTGACCACATACCAAGGTGATTTAAACTGTAAAATCCTTGTTTCGCTCATAAATGAAATGCAGGATAAACTCACATATTTCTGGTCTAAGTTACCGACAAAGCTGGAAGTCTATGAAAAATACAGTGAAATTCAACCAGATTATATTAACCTGAAGAGAGATTACACTCTGCTTTCTATCAGAGTATGGTTGTTGTCGTTGAATGTTAAAGAAAAATGTGGTGAAGAGATAATACCTGTACTCTATTTCTATTCTAAGGACTGTGATAAATGTATAGACCAGAGTTATGTTCTGGATAATATGAAAAAAGAAAACCCAAATTTCTCAGCTTTCATCGTAGATTATAACCTCGATGAATCAATAGTCAAAGTTATAAAAAATGTCTGGAATGTTACAAAGGTTCCTTCTTTTATAATCGGTAATAAACTATATTCTGGGTATCAAGATTTAAAAAGAATGAAAGAAATCATTTTAAAACAATAATCATAAATAAAATGAGTGTTTTGTTTGCAAGAAAATAAATTGATCTTGGTTTTACTGGTCCTAATAAACATTTTACTTTGGATCTATTTTTTAAAAATCGAGAGGGGTTTGTGGTGGGATGAAGTAGTATACCTAGTTTTAGGTAGGAGTATATTAAAAGGAACGTATGGGGTTCCTCCAAACAGAGATATTTTTAAACCGATCATCTTCCCTTTTTTAGTGGCTTTAGGTTTTATTTTTAACGGAGAAACAACGATAAAAATAATCGTGGAAATTTTTAGTATTCTTGGAATTTTAGGAACATATTATCTCGGCGAAAAACTCTACGATAAAAAAATAGGATGTTTGTCAGCATTGTTTTTATCTTCTTCTCCCCTCTACATTTTTTACAGTCAGAAGATTCTAACAGAAGTTGTTTTTATCACATTCTTTTCATTAGCTTTAACAACGTTTTACATAGGTATAGAAAAAAACAGAAAATTCATCTATATCTCAGCTTTTCTAACCGGCATAAGCATCTTGACGAAATATTTTGGTTTCTTTCTTTTAATTTTTTACTTGATCTACATAATTCTAAGAAAAAAAATATCCATAATAAAAGAAAAGGAATTTTGTTTGAGCTTAATCATTCTCTTCTTGACTTTGATTCCTTGGCTGGCGATGAACATATTTTATTACAGTAACCCAATAGGCAGCATTTTTGAGAATGCTGACATTTATCTTCCTCTACCAAAGAATGAGCCTTTTTATTTTTACTTTATTAATTCGTGGCAAATTTTTGGTTTTACTTTTATGTTCATTCTAGTTGGGCTGTACTATTCAATAAAAAAAATTGATAATAATAATTTGTTGATCCTGATTGTGTGTGTCTTAGTGTTTATTGTTTTTTCGTTCATGCAGCACAAAGAAGCTAGGTATATGGTTGCTTTTTTACCAGCTTTCAGTTGTATGTCTGCGTATGCCGTTCAAAAAATGCCAAAAAAATTAAAATTTTTTACTTATACCTTGGTCGCATTTTTAATCCTAATAAGTTTTTACTTTGGGTTTAAAATTATTACTCAAGAAAAAATTGAGTTTAATGCGTTAAAAGAAGGATCCATTTTCATAAGAAATTTAACAAACCCTGATGAATACGTGATGTCAGAATCTTATCCTTTTTTGAGTTATTATGGTGACAGAACTTCTATAAGACCACCAAAACAAAAAGAAGATTTTTACAAATTTTTTGATAAGTACAACATAACTTTTGTGTTTGTTGATGTCATCGAGCCCGGAAACCCCGATTATCTTTTGAATGAATTAAATACAACAAAGTTTGAAAAAATAAAATCATTCTTAGAGTGGAATAAAGAAAGAGTAACAATATACAGAAAATTGTAAGGGTTTAAAACAAAAAGAAAAGAAAAAAAGAACGGCAATATTCTCATCCGAAGGTTTGTACCTATGCTAAGGGTGTTATACCCGCGCCAGATACGGCCGTTACAGCAACCTTCGTTTGGTCTTTCAATTTGGCAGCGATTTCTGTGTTGTCAAACTTTTGCATGACAGAGCATGCGTTTCTTGTGTCTATTGCATCAGTACCAGCTATCACGACTGCACTGTATCCTGTTGCATTTCCGAAGGCATTGGAAACGTAGAATATGTATCCCTTACCAGTCTCCCATCCAGTTCCTGGTATTCCACCTGTACACGTGAACTTGGCATCTATCTTGCCGCTGTCCACTAATTTCTGTACGAGTGGGTTAGCACAAGAACCTCCGATGAGGACAAGGTGTTTCGTGACTGTAGCTGGATCAGATATATCAGTATCTAATTTAGCCACAGACTCTCCTATCGGGACTACTTTCTTGACTGTTCCTCCTCCGGTAGCTGTCGATGATGTCGTTGCACCGCTTGTCAATAAGAATATGTTTGTGTATACTTGCTCATCTGGATAGGTTATTGTTGCTTTACCTTGTTGGTATGAATCATATGTAACTAGTGTACCATAGACATCATACAACTTCTGTATGTAAGTATTGCCACTGCTACCGAGCGTTATGAAACTGTTACCACTTGGAACAGTACTTGTACTGGTTGAAAATGTTGGTGTGTTTACTCTAACTTGATAATTGCTTCCTGATGTCGTTGTTACTATTGGGATGTACCAGACATCCTGTGTACTTCCATCAGCTTGTTTCTCTTCAAGTATTGCAATACCTGTTCTTGATGTGTTCAATGATGTCATTTGTACGTATGCCTCTGTTGCTGCACCTGCTGATGCGTTTAAGATGTTGTAACTGAATTTACCCCCAGTGGTTGCAGTTACGGTAACGCCTACAGGACAGGCCGCAGTGATACGAGTAGCTGTATTTCCTGTTGTTGGTACTATTACTTGTGCATCACATGGTACAGTAGTGTAGTTGTTAACAAAGTATACGTATTCACCATTCTTGGCTTTTAGGCCTGGGAATAACGTATAGTTTCCTGCTACACCATATGTTGCTCCACTGTCAGCGATTGCATTGGCATCGTCCCATGTTACTTGCACATAACTGTTTGTCTTTGAATCCGAGTTATTGAATACTTTAACATAGTAGGTTTGGCTTCCTATTGTCATTGATACGTTGCAGTAAGAGACACCAGATGCACCTGGGAAACAAGTGCTACCGCATTCTTTTTCGTATATTGTTCCTGTGACCATATCTTTAAACTTCAAGAGGTCTGTTGACTTTATCACACCATAAGGTATGTTAAACAACTGTAACAGATGTGTTTCGTCTCCCTGGTTAACGAGTAGATAATGCTTGTATAATACGTTTCCACCCTCTCTTATGTTAATTTTGTATGAGTCACTGTCCATCAAGAATAAACCATCGCTTAAAGTAGGTGCAGATGTTATAGTTTGGTTGTTGTATGTAAAGTCTACTGATACATCATTCGTTGCATAATCCTTGAATTTAATGTTCACTCCTTTGTCTCCAGTAGTTCCTACGACAATTGAATCACTGTTTGAGTCATCTAAAGCTGGACTCGTGCTTGCGAAATTCAACTTGAACGTCTTCCAGACAGGGTCAGTATAGGATTGTCCTATTTGTACGTCATCCTTCTCTGAATCCTGTGCTGCTACGAAGATCTCAAGCTTACTTATTGTTCCATCAGAAGCTGTTCCTGTCAAATGTACATGTGTATTATCCACAGTGTCACTAGTACCGAACAAGACTTCTCCTCCATCTTCTAATGTCAACTTCTCTGATCCTAAACTCAATTTAACAGAGCTTACTGCACTTTCTTTCAGATAATAGTAGACATCAGAGATGTAGACATCCAAGCCACTTATCTTGTAAGTCGATCCTTTTGTAACGGATTTTGTTACACCGTCAACACCGATGACAGCTGTTGTTGTACCACTTGCACCTTCATTTTTTACTGTGTACTCAACACCACCAACAGTTACTTTCTGTTCTTCACCGTCTTTCAAGACCACTGTGTTGGCTCCACCATACAAGATCAATTTTTTGGTTGTTGTATAGGAAGAACCTGTTCCAATCGTGTACTCTGTACCGAATAGGTTTATCGTGTTATCTACAACTGAATCACTGGTGATGTTCAAAGCCTTGGAGAAAGTAATTCTTGTACTGTATATGTAGTTTGTATCTGATACAGAACTGGATGGTAGGTTTATATAGAGTATTGGGTCTTTATAGTCACCACCACTAGTACCGAATGTAACTGTAGCTGCATTGTCAATAGTAAAGTCTTGTGTATACCCATATGTGTTACCGTTATCGTCTGTTACTTCCCCTTTCTTTAACAGAGTTGGTAAGTCAGTAGCTGTTATAGCTGTTCTTCCACCATTCTGTAAGTTTTCACCGAGCAAGATTCTGTTGCTGGCTGTGTCCAACCTTGCACCTTCACCTGTTACGGCTGTCGAAGTTCCACCAGTAGTGGATGTTACTTCATAGTTTTCACTAGCTAACCTGTATAAAACGTCACCGCTACCCACAACATCCATTGCTTGGGCTTTGGATCCGACCACTGTGTAGAAATTACAGACACCACCGCTACAGAAAGGCACTGGATAAGTACCTAGGTTGTCTGCTGCTAAGACTATTTCAAAGCATGTTGCTACCATAATTGCCGTTAAAATTAAGGCAATTATTTTTTGTTTCATATTTTTTTCCTCCTTATATATTTTACCACTTCATATTTGGTCGGTGGTCTATAGTATTAATATCGTAATAGAACTTCTCCTGATAGGTATATATACCTTGCACGAAACAGTCTCAATTGTTTCATTGATTATTGGGAAATGTGTTTTTTTGACTAAAATATAAGAAAATAAGTCTATTAATTGTTCCATAAAATAAAATAGAGCTTTTTAGAAAAAAATAAAGGAAATAAAGCTTTTTAGAAAAATTATATGTTTCAAGTGAAATTTTACTCCTTGAATATGATTTTCTTTAAACTCACTTTATTCTTTCTTCCTGTTCTTTCTACGTCAACAACTCCTCTACCTTGTAGGCCTTGTATAATCCTGCTAACTTTAGCTTTTGAAAAACCAGATGAACTGACAATTTTCCTCTGGTCCACTCTTTCCTTTCCCTCTTTCCTGATTATCTCAATTATCATTCTTTCACCTTCATTCAATACTGATAAAACTAGTTCTGCTTTTTTAGGCAGTTTTTTATAGATAACGAACAGGCCTACAATCAAGACAAAAATTGGGACGATTATCAATCTATAGTCAAAGTGTTCTGTTATTGGTTGAGGATACATAGACTCATAGTATATCCTTATCGGGATTACGTCGCCTGGCCTTTTATTCACAAAGAACCATGAGGCTATAATATTTTTTCCTTCAAATTTCTTTTCAGCCCCCGAGGGGGATATCGGCAGTAAAACTTTGTCTGATAAAAACATTCCATCAGGTAGTTTAACCGTAACATAGATTCTATCAGTGTCCCACAGTATTGGAATGTCAAAAGAGAAATAAGTTATATTCCCCTGTCTTTGTGTTAACCCAGATCCTTTAAACCCTGTATAAACTTCTATCTCGCCTACCATGTAAGGAGAAGGGGGTTCACAATGGAGTATGGCTGTTAATCCTTTTTTGACTTCACATTTTCCCTTTTCAACATTCAAATCAGTTATTTTACCAGAGAAGGGGAAATCAATTTTTTTGATTTCCTCTGTGAACCTGAATGAAACATTCATGTAACTAGAGCCATCTTCTTGAATGTTTATAGTAACGTTTAAATTACGCATGGCCTGTGCTGATACTGTTGGGAATAAAAAAATAATGAAAAATGTAACTAAGATGAAACGTTTCATAATTAATTGTATGTAGATAAAAATATATTAATCTTTTATAACGTTTATTCCAAAGCCACAATTAGGACATCTGTTACCTTCAAGGTTCATTGCGTTTATAAAAGTTCCCGTTCTCTCTATCACCGATTGACCACAGTTGTAACAATAAGTGTTTTCGAACTTGCTACCCCATATGTTGCCGACATAAGGATACCTTAAACCAACTTGATGGGCATCATTCGCAAATTTTTCCAAGATTTCTAAAGATGTTGGGGGTATGTCTGTCATTTGGAAACATGGTGTGAAACCAAGAAGATGATAAGGTATGCTCGAGTCAAGATGATCTATTATCCATTCGACTAACTTATGGTTATCTTCAGGTTTGTCACCTATACCTGGAATTATCAGGTTTGATACTTCTATGAAAACTCTATGTTTATTGAAATGTTTTAAAGCATTAAATATCGGTTGGACATCAGGAACTGACATGTACTTTTTATAAAATTCAGGATTACCAGAAGCTTTGAAATCTACTGTAACAGCATCCAAGTATTTACCTATTTTTTTTATCGCCTCAGATGTTATGTAGCCATTCGTCACGAATACATTTTTTATGTTGTACCTTTTAGCAAGCCTTGATGTTCTGTAGGCAAACTCGAAGAACATCGTTGGTTCGGTGTAAGTGTATGCTATTATCTTGATGCCTTTATCGTTCGCAATCTTGATTATATCATCTGGTGAATAAGTCTTTCCAGTTATCTTATCGGTCTGACTTATATCAGAGTTTATGCAAAAATTACATTTGAAGCTACAACCAACAGAAGATATTGAAAGTGTTAGTGAACCTGGATAAAAATGATACAAAGGTTTTTTTTCGATCGGTTCAACGTCCATGGAAACGATCTTTCCGTAATTCTTTGTATACAATGTACCGTTCTTGTTAACCCTAACTCTACAGAAACCTTCTTTATCCTCTGGTATTAAACATCTTCTCGCACACAGTTCACATCTTATCTTGTTTCCTTCTTTCAACCACAACATTGCTTCATGCATACTATATAATATGGTAGAATCGAGTAATAAACTTGTTTTAATGTCTATCAAAATTAAAAGATTTTACTCTGAAATACTAAAAATAGAGTATGAATAAGCCCCGATAGCTCAGACTGATTAAAAATCAGGAGAAAATTGGTAGAGCGATTGCCTCGTAAGCAGTAGGTCAAGGGTTCAAATCCCTTTCGGGGCTCAAAAAGAAAAGTATAAAAAAGGTAAATCCATAGATTTTTTAAAAATATAGGATGTGATGAAAGTGGAAATCGTACTAAAGATTAAAAAAGAAAATTTACAGAAAGTGAAGGATGTTTTATTGACAGATGATACAGTTTCTAGAGCTAGTTTAACTTTCAAAGAATCTAAAAGCCTTGGTTTAAAAGGTAATGAATACTTCTGCTACATTTCTGGATTAGAGGAAGCTTGTAATAAAGCAAAAGAATTGACAAAAAATTTAGCAGAAATTACAGATAAAAAAGATGAAGAAGTAATCATAAAGAAAATAAAGGATGAAGAAGAATCAGCGATGTCTGGTTTCGGAAGCATCTTTGGATGAGCGGCTGTAGTCTAGCCTGGTTATGATACGAGCTTGCCATACATGTACTTATGTGCAAAGAGCTTGCGACGCGGGTTCAAATCCCGCCGGCCGCATAGATTTTTAACAAAACATAACTTTATTATAAAAAAATTAGATATTTTATTAGGGGAAATTTAATGGTATTTTTCAAGAAAAAGAAGGAAGAAGAAGTTGAAGAGATTAAGAATATAGCCGAGAGTAGAAAAGTTCCTGATGAATTACTGGAAAA
>CAZRNP010000035.1:0-11832 GCA_964601485.1 uncultured archaeon | reverse complement strand
AATGTTCATATTTCATTACCATTACTTGAAGAACTTGAAAAAAAAATAAAAAATTTAAATAACCTTTGCAAGACACCATCAAAACAATTTGAACCATAAATATAAAAAGGTGAAATGATTGGAAACCGCTCAAAAAATAAAAAAAGAAATAGCAGAAGAAAGATTCTATATTGAAAGTGCTTTAAATGATTTATTACTAGGTATTCAAGCAATTAATAAAGATTTAAAATATACAGTCTTTGCAATTATTAAAAAATCTGAAAAAGAATTTAATGGAATTCAAACCGGAAAAACATTTTTCATAAAACTTATTGAAGATGACGCTAAAATTATAGATTCGAATTTAATGAATATTGATAAATTATTTGATTTATTTAGCGAAGGAAGAAAATTAGCAGATGCATTAGAAAATTTGGGATTAGTAAAAGAAAAAAGAATTTTAATTGATTATCAACAAACATCCGAAGAAACTAAAAGAATTTTACAAAAATTAACTTCAATCAAATAACTCCTAAACTAGGTAAAACCAAAAACAATATTAATGGTAATACAGAATCCAACCCTGCCAATGCTAAATCCATACTCATCGGCGAAGATGCAGCACCCCTAGCAAACCTGAAGACTACTTGTTCCATTATCATGTTACCGACAAAAGCTATTATAACATTGCTACCAACCCAATAACCCCAAGCAGGATCTCCAACTTGCATAAATTTCATCGTCAAGAATGGTATTCCAGCCACCGCAGGAGCTATGTAATCCCACCAGAAAACATTGACAAAAGACCACGGTATACTAGAAGTTATAGCCCTCAATGGATGAATACCGCCAGCCAAGAAACCCATCGCTATTGCGTCTGTTATTACCGAAACAACTACACAAATTATGAACACTGTCATTTTAGCACCAAGAAAAGAGGTTGTTGGTGTTTTACTCGGTGGAGTAGTTTGAGCATTAACAAACCCAGAGGATAGCATCAACAAAGAGAATAAAACGACAGATATTAAATGTGCAAGCAAATGAATTCTTTTCATACGGTCTCTTATTATTTTTTGTTTTAACCACTTAATAAGCCTTATTCAAAACCCTTTATTTCATTGTTTGTCCAACAATTCTTCAGATTCTATATTGGTTTAGTATGTTATTTTTTATTAAAAAATGAAATAATAAATTATGGCTGGTTTTAAAGCACTCTTAATTTCTATTGCATTAAGCAGTGTCATGAACACAATAGTTTCAATCTATTACATTATGTATTTGATGCAATTAACAGGAGGTAAAATTGCTGACACAGGACCTCTATTAGCTGTTATGATGTTCTCAGCTGGTATTTTTGGTTTGTTTTTTGGATTAATTTCTGACATTATCGGACGTAGACCATTAATCATCTTGGGCTATCTTTTTTCAGCATTCATAGCTTACAGGTTTAGTGTGGGTACGATATTGAGTGATATTGCTCCTTATACAATTCTCGTTCAAAATTCTCTTCAAGGAATTGGTTTAGGTTTTTTAGTCTTCAGCAATTTATACTGGTTACAAATTCTTGTTGGCTTCTGTAGTTCTATAGGGAGTAGTGCAATGAATTCATTAGAACAAGAAATCACACGTAGTAGTGGTTGGAGATCGTCTATATCACTTTTCATAAGTCAATCGATGGGAATGGCATGCGGCCTAGCAGGCGGTTATATATTAGATTTTTTCGGTTTTAACCAGTTATTTTTTGTTGGTGCTGTGTCATTAGCACTTTCTGCAATCCCTATATTTTTCGTTAGTGGTGGCAGATCATGAATTTTATTATTATTTCATTATTGATGACAATAGGTAGTTTTGCTACCAACATTTACGCTTCATTCTGGCCAGTTTTTGTATCAGGACTTTCAGGGAGTAGTATGACGGCTGTAGGAATAGGAAATGCAATTAGTGGTGTAATTATGTTGATTTTGATCATGCCTATTGGTAAACTTGCAGACATAATTGGTAAAAGAATTTTCCTTCTAATTGGAGGTTTAGGTGGTGCTTACATCATGTATCAATATACATTCATCACCACGATTCAACAATATTATTCTTTACAATACATGGTAGGTGTTTTTGCAGCATGTTCTTCTGTTCAAATGGCTTTTATTTCGGAGAAAATAGGACAAATGAAAGGAATAAAAAATGCTACCATGGGATTATTTAGAAATATTGCATTTGCAGCAAGTGCATGGGTTGGTAGTTCGTTAATTGTTCAATATGGATTTAGAGCTCTTTTCCTTCCTATAGCAGTTGTACAAGTTGTTATGCTGATATTGACTCTCCTTTATTCATACTCTAGATAGGAATAGAAAAAAATATCATTTATTTTAATTCTTCCTTGACAGTTTTCACCACATCTTCACTCTTGACTTTACACCTAACTTTGCTCATGACTATACCGATGATTTTTTCTACTGGCTTATCCTTGTTCATTCCTATAACATCTTTAATGATTTCTCTCAACTCTTTTTCTGTCATAGTCTCTAAACCTATTTTTTTAATGCAGTCACTCATCAAAACACCAGTATTTTTTAATTTGTACAACAGAACATCTGGTATTGACTCTTTCACGATTTTTCCTTTGTCAAGTAACCCAAATAATTCTTCAAAATCTTTATCTGTAAAATTCTCTACCGAAATACCTTCTCTCTTCTTCAAATCTTTCAACGTATTGACAAAAACGTTTGCAACTATGGATGGGTTTACCTTGAATTTTTTAATGATTTTTTCGAATAACTCAAGATAATCTGATCCCAGTATAAGTTTGGATAATTCATCTGAAAGATTTAATTTTTCTTTAAACTTAACAAGTTTCTTCGTCCACGGTTCAGGCAGATTTTTTTTAATCCTTTGAATGGTTTTATCCTCTATAAATATTGGTGGGATATCCGTCTCAACGTACATCCTCGCTGAACCAGGTAAAGGTCTTGTAAATCTCGTTGTTCCATCAGGATTAGTAGCTCTAGTCTCTTCTTTCACTTCAGGAAGAGACAATTGTCTTTGAACTTCCAGTTCGATAACTTTTGATAACAACCCAAGCTCTTGAATACCTTTTATCTCAACCCTTGCACCATTTTTTATGCTGACGTTAACATCTTGGCGCACAGTTCCTATACCTCTTTTAACCTTTCTAGTTGACCTGCAAATCATACCTATGAAATATGCAATCTCTTGAATTTCTTCAGGGGAATAACCAATCAATAAACCAGTGCCAATCTCAACTAAAGGCACACCAAGCCTGTTCAACCTATAAATCACATTATCATTTTTTTCATCAACTATACTGGCAGCATCTTCTTCTAAACTAATGCTCGTAATTTCAATCTTTTTTCCTTTATACTCCAAATATCCATCCAATCCTATAACCGCTGTCCTCTGAAATGCAGATGTGTTGCTACCATCTATCACAGTCTTTCTCATGATTTGAACCTCATCTGGTATCGTGCAGTTGAACATCAGAGCTATCTGCAGGACTATTTCCAACGCTTCTTGATTCAACGGACGGACTGGTTCTTCATCACATTCTACAAGACAATCTTCACCCGGAAATATTTGATAGTAAAAATTTCTGTTCCTCAAGAATTCGTATTGAGCTGTTGTATCAACTTCTCCGATCTCCGATTGTACCGGATTTTGTTTTCTCATGATAATTTTTATCGGTTCCTTTTCCTGCATCATCGTCGAACAATTACAGAACAATTTATGTTTTGTGCTGAGTTGTCTATGAATCTCCAAACCACATTTCAAATCGATTTTCTTGTAATCGATCAATTAATCACCATCAAAACAAGAATGCTCTAGGATCAATTCTTTCAGTGATTTCACCAGCATAGTTTGTTAGCATCATTTCTTTAATCTTTTCCATTTCTTTAGTCTGTCCTAAAACCCAAGATAATTTCACGTAAGCTGTTTCTGGTAACATATCTTCTGCGTATACCACTCCTCTACTCAACAACTCTCGTGTATTGCGGTAAATCGTTGGATGAGTTCTTCCGTACAAACATTGAGATGTTATCACAACTGAAATTCCAGAACGAACGGCCTTTTCAATTTTTGGTAATAAAGAAAATTTTCCTAACGTTGGTGTATGTCCGATACCAGTGGCTTCTATGACTATACCATGATATCCTTTGTCGATATAAAAATCAATGATACTAGGGTCTATACCCGGATAAATTTTTATGAGTGCTACTTTTTGTTCAATCTTATCATTAACTTTAACTTTTTTTTCACTTCTTTTTCTGTAATTTTCATTCAGTACTTCAATCTTTTTATCCTTCCAATGGATTTTTGCTATCGGCAACTCATCCATCGACCTGAAGGCATCTCTTCTTGAAGTATGCATCTTTCTAACTTTCGTTCCCCTTATAGCAAAACAGTAATTATCTTCCATACTACCGTGCATAACAGTGCAAATTTCAGCCACATCAGAGTTCACAATAAAATTAGCAGCACAAGTAACATTCATAACATTATCAGATGATCCCCTGTCACTGGAACGTTGAGAACCAACCAAAGCAACAGGGCAAGGTAAATCACTCAACATGAAACTCAAAGCTGCTGCAGTATAATGGAGTGTGTCTGTTCCATGTATTACGATCACACCTTTTACTCCAGAATTTATTTCTTTGGCAACTGCTCTTGCTATTTTTATCCAGTCATCTGGTGTAATATCTTCACTCATTACGTTCATTACCTGTTCAACGTTAATGTTCGCTATTTCCTTCAATTCTGGAACCTTTGTTACGATATCTTTGGCTGAGAAAGAAGCATAGACACCACCAGTCTTATAATCTATTTTACTGGCGATAGTTCCACCAGTTCCGATGATGGAGATCATGGGTAACTTTTTATCAAAGATTATTTCTTTTATTTCTTTTTCTTTTTTTTCAATAATTTTCTGTGCAGACTTTATTTTATTAATTTTAACACTTTTTTCAAATTTTATACCAACATTGTACCCATTTTTTAATTTAAGGACTAAACAATTTTTATCACCTAGTTCAATCCTCGGCATCAAGATACCATCATAATTTTTTTTATCCTTGATTAACCTTATCTCATCCCCAACTTTTACCTTACTTTTCTTTAAAAATCCTTGAACTTGTTCAGAATACATTAAACCACTAAAAATATTTTGTTTTAACTAACTATAAATCTCATTCAAAACTTTTATAATTACTCTAAACAAATATCTTATAGTGATAAATTGAAAGGTATAAGCCCTTTGTTATCGAGTGTTCTTTTGATAGCTTTCACTCTTACAGTGGCAACGATTATCGGTAGCTGGTTGACTTCAACAATGAAAACTAGTACTGATACTGTCGGTGGTCAATTAGCATCAAACGTCAACTGTTCTTCCAATATTATAAATCTTGATGCATTATGCCATAACAACACTAACGTAACAGCTATTGTTCAAAACATCGGTTCTGCATCCTTAGCTAACCCATCTTTCTACATGAAAACTAGTGATGAAACTGCATGCATTAGTAACCAAACTGATACAATTTCAGTTGGTGGATTTGCAAAGTATGAAATAAATTGTACTAATTTTGCTGTCAATAAAACATTGAATTACGTTAAAGCTACAGCATTATGTCAAGGGGCTGTATCAATCTCGATTGAAAAGAAAGATTTTTCAGATTCTTGCTCATAACCTTAATCTTTTCCTTTTCCAACTTCTTCTTGTTATGGACACCCTTCTGTTTCTTGCTCTCTTTACTCCAAATTTCTTTATATCAACCCACCTAGGAGCGAGCCTAACTTTCCCAGCTTTTATCTGTTTCAATTTTCTACTGTATATTTTTCTACCCATGCAATCACAGGAATTTTCTCAGTTCTTTTGATTTTTTTACTGCTAAATCGATCATCGAATCTAGGTCTTCTGTAGTTAACCCGTATTTACCACTCTTCTGCATCGCACATACTTTACCGTCTTCCATTACAGCAACGACGAGTTTGGTATCCAATACTTCTTCTTCCTCTTTGTTAGGATCAAATAGGAACTTGCCAGCTACTTTACTAATCGTTACAGTGACAGGTTCATGTAATACCGGTAACTTTTTCACCAACTTATCCCTGATGATTTTATCATCTTCTATTTCTGGGATCTTCGCAGTCTTCAACGCAGCTACTGCAGCTAGAGCTGCTGCATCTATCAAATTACCGTCATTGTTGATTATGTGAACATCGACAAAAATTTCCCAAACTTTTTCTTTTTCCACAAGACACAATTTTTCTAAATCTATACTGTCCGATTCTCTGACACCTCTATCAACGATTCTTGCAAGCTCTGTCGCATTTTCTCCAGGTGGTCCAGACTCAAAATCAGGATCGGCTATAGGTGTAAATTCTGCTCCAGTCTTTAAAACACCCATGTTCGGCATGTCTGAAAAAGGTACGCCTATGTTCATCTTAACACCAACTATAACATCAGTCTTTCCGATTTTAACTCTGGCAGACCCTTCTGCGTTTTCAATAATATTAGTCTCTACTTTTACTTCTCTGAACTCATCCATCTTCCTACCGTCTATTCTTTCCTCATTTTCCAACAACCTGAACATGTATCCTGTCTGCATAAAATCACTTTCCATACTTTTTATTCAGAGCCTCTTTCTGTTTTTCATAGATTTTTTCCCCAGCTTTTATCAGTTCTTTTATTATGGTTTTTATCTCCTTTGGTGTCAATTGTCCATCCATCTGTAGTAACGTGACTATTTTCTTTCTTGGCATGAACGCAATCGGAACATCAGCTTCAGAATAATTGTCCTCTTTTCCACACAGGTCTAATACAATCGTGTCATCTATCTTCCCACCAGAAACAGCGACGACAAGATCTCTCATCGGCACGCCAGCATCGGCTAAAGCTAGAGAAGCAGCATTTATTCCTGTGACTCTTGTTGAACCATCAGCCTGCAATATTTCAATGTAAACATCAACTACAGCTTCGGGGTATTCTTCAAGGAACAATGTTGGTTCTAATGCAAGTCTTGTTACTTTAGATATCTCAATAGACCTTCTTGAAGGTCCTGGGTAAGCTCTATCGTTCACAGAAAAAGGTGCCATGTTATACCTGCATCGTATGATAGCAGTATCAGCCTTTTGTCGATGTTTTGGAAATAATGCTCTTGGACCATAAACACCGGCTATGGCGATAGTTTTACCAAACTTAACTTGAGCAGAACCGTTGGCATTAGGGATGACACCAAGTTTAATCTCTATTTCTCTCATTTCATTCGGTTTTCTTCCATCTAGTCTTTTTCCGTTAACAATCAATTTTTCTTCAGTTTTCATTCCCATTCTAATCACTCAACAATTTTGTAATTTCATCCGTTAATCCAATGATATGAGCTTTCTCATCAATCATCTTGACTGCTTTGATAGCCTTCTCAATCTTCTCTCCTGAAATCCAAACAACACCGTTCTGTCCAACTCTTATGATAGTTCCAGTTTTTTCTTTCACTGTATTAATCATACTTCCCTCTTTTCCTATCAACCTTGGAACTTTACTCGGTGTGATTTTTATCGTGACACCGCCCTTCAATTTTCTTGCTACAGGTGTTCTCATCGTTAACTGAACGTCCCCTCTTTTCGTATCACCAACCTGAGCATATATGACATCTCCAGCATCGAAAAACTTGCTGATATCAGTTCTCTTAAAATCTATGAATTCATCCACACCTTCTGACAATGGAAGGAATGCCTGCCAGGGTGAGTTTATATCTACAAGCCAACCAGCCTTTTCAACATCAGTGACGAAACCGATGACTTTATCTTCTCTTCTTGGTATGTAAACACCAGAAAGAGGAATCACAGACAAATAATCGTTACTATCTTTTGGAATGCCTAGAAACTTGGATATAATCTTACCATCCTCTATAAAAGTCCCATAACCAGCTCTTTTTTCCTTAGCATCCCCTAACATTTCACCTGGGATGACGATATCTCTTACTTCTTCCATCATAAATCAACTTTTTTAATTATATTCGATTTGAAATTACCTTTTGTTAGGTCACCTATCTTTTTAAACATTTCTTCTTGAGCACCCACTGGTACATCAAGCGTTAATTGTAAAGACCCGTCGTTTAACCATCTTTCCTCAAACTTACCGACAGTTCTCTTTAGAACTGAGTAGGCTTTTCCACTGAATTGAGGTGGTATCGTAACCTCTATAACAACCTTTTGGAACTTTATGGGTATTAAAGGTTTTATACTTTCCACAATCTTGTTAACTTGCATTTCCGCATCTATGAACGGGTCTACGTGTACACCTGCCTTTTCCATCGCGTTTACTATTCTTTGAGGCGGGTGCGGTGTATTAGTCTGTGGGTTTATACCCCTTCTAGATATGATATCAGAAATTTCTTTTGTTTTATCCTCGACAAACTTTCTTCTCTGTTCTGTCGTGAATTGTAATTCTCCTTCCATCAATATTTTCTTAGTTATTTGATAGATGTCAATAGTCCCAAAATTCACTTGTAATTCATTAGTCGGAATCGCATCACCCCTTCTAACATCATGATATACGCCGGGATAGGCAATGACTTCCTCTAGGCTCATCTGTTTCCCTTTCTTGAATTCTAAAGCCTTTATAGGATCAACAAGGACCTCGAAATCCTTTCCACTCTTCTTCAATCTACTAATAACAGCTTTATCTACATCAACCATAACGAATTCACAGGAGTTTCTTTATTTGTTCTTCTGACAGTCTCTCGAATTTCTTGTCTTTTTCTCTTATTATCGCGATTTCTATGGCCTTTTCCATATTCGGTGTCTTTTCCACTTTTTTTATCACATCTACGACTAGTTTTAATGCACTCTTTTCATCCATATCTCCTCTGTGTCTCTCCTTGAATATTTTGTTTGCGAGTGTTGCTCCTCTACCTATTGCATAGGCTTTCCATTCGTACAACATACCAGAAGGATCTGCTTCTATCAAATGCGAATCAGTTGAATCAACGCCACCGATGAGAAAAGATACACCAAAAGGCCTCAACCCTGCATATAACGTTGATAATTGCATCCTGTCACCTAGAACCCTTGCTAACGACCATACGTCTATTGGTTCTTCATACGTTATCCTGTTCACTTGAGCTTTTACCATGATTTGATTGACTAGGATTCTGGCATCAGCCAATAAACCTGCAGCGACAGCTCCTAAATGTTCGTCTATCTTGAACAATTTTTCAATCGTGTTTGGGACGATGAGCCCAGCTATCTGTTTTACTGTTCCTAGAATGACTCCGTCTTTGAAAACCAAACCAACTGATGTAGTTCCCTTCTTCACAGCTTCTTTTGCATACTCTACTTGAAACAAACGTCCATCTGGCGAAAAAACCGCGATGGTTCTATCATAACCCATATACTCTGGTAACATTTCAGGCATAATTTTCACCTCATTATCATAAAATTTCTCTAATACTCTTTATGGTTCCCGAAATTTTTAATATTTTAAACGTGATTCTATTATCGCCTAATCTGTCTATCAGACCTAAGCTTGCGAGTACTTCTTGAACAGATTTATTATTACATCTTGAAATACCTTTCTGTCTTTTTTGGTCCCAGCAATCCTTCATCAACCAGAAAGAAGTTTTTGATACACCTTCTTCCCCAAGAAAATCTAACATCGTGTTCCAGATTGCCGCTTCTAAATCAGAATAATTTAACTCTTCACCTTCTTCAGATATGACTTGAAAGGCTATGTACCTTTCTTTTTCTCTCAAAGTTGGTGCTAAAACCTTCAGTTTTTTTTGTCTCATTAAACCACTTTAACACCAGGTCGTATCCATTTTTCATTCTGTCTTTCTCTAATCATCTTTATGACATTTTCAGGAATTTCTGATATTGCTTTCTTAGCTTCTCTTAATTCTAAACCCAACAAACAACCCATTGACATTAATATTTTAGGATCTTTCAATTGCCAGTGTGTTACAGCTCCTGAACAGATAATAACAGGTGCTTTATACTTTTTACACAATTCAACGTTGTTCTTAATCTTATGCATAATATTAGCTCTTGTACTCTTGGAAGAATTCAACATTTCTCTGAAGTTTATTTCTATAGCAACATTGTTTTCAGCAGCTAACTTTGCCATCACATGGTTGAAACCAGAATCTTTTCTGTTGTATTCAGGATGAGTTAGAATATCAACTTCTTTCGTTTCAACTGCTTTTCTGTTCAATAATAAATCTGAACCTTTAACCAATAGAACATCATACTCTCTCCTCAATTTGATCAACCTATCTAACTCACTCATATTCCTAGCTTCAAAACCTATGAAAATATCAATTCCAATCTTTTCAGAAAGTCTAACCACAGCCTCGTTCGATTTTTTAACTTTGTTCTTATCATCCAAATAAGTTGTAAAACAAATACCTTTATAACCCAATAATTTAGCCATTTTTGCTATTTCTTCTATCGAGCTCTCCCCCTCTGAGAATTCGGAATGTACATGAAAGTCATAGAAGTTCATGTTATCAGAATAAAATTAGGATTTAAAATTATTATTTCCTTGTTTTTATGGTAATCCTCTGAATATTCTTCTTCTATGCTGTTTTTCTGTTATCCACTTGATGTTCTTATCATTCTTTATTTCTGGTCTTTCTGGGTCAACCATTATCACTTCAAACCATTTGTAAATACCATCTTCACCGACAGGATAACTACCTAAAACTTCTAAGTTTGGATACTTCCTCTGAACTCTCCCTTCAATTATAAAATTAATAGGTTTTCCGGGTGTGAATTTTGTAAGCCCAGCTTTGGATGGTTTTCTTCCTCTCCTACCGTATAAGTGTCTTCTTCTTCCACCTCTTTCTATCCTACCACGTACTATAACAAACCCTTTCTTAGCTTTATACCCTAAACCTCTAGCTCTATCAAGTCTCGTGGGGTTTTCTATTTTTTGGAACCTAGGTTCTTTTCTCCATTTCATTAATCTTTCTTTTTTCAACTCGTTCGTCTCTTTAGATTTCCACAAGCTTCTTATACTTTTGTACAAACTTTTTGTCATTAAAACACCGATACGTACTTAAACACATATCACGCTAAATTTAAATATTATTTTGTTGTAATAAAAACAATAGGTGGTGAGAAATAAATGCATCCAGCAGTTAAACTGTTGATTGGGATAATACTTTTAGTAGTTCCACTCGGTTTATATGCCTATGAATTCATGTACCCAGGGACACATTTTTTCCAAGACACACCTTATGAACTCCATCTAAGAGCATCACTGTGGACAGTATTGCAAGGAATAATCCCACCATTCGTTCTAGTTGTAGGACTTTTCATTATATGGCTTGAATTAGACGAGTGGAGAATCGAGAAAGAGCTAAAAGAAGAAGAGAAAAAAGAGAAAAAAGGCAAGAAAAAAGAAAAAGAAGAAGAGAAAGAAGAGTAGAATTTTTGTTTTTTAAACAATTTTATACTCTTTAATAACTCTTATTGATTATATGGGAGTTCAGATTTCTGGTATCATTCCTAAAACTGAAATTGAATTAGAAGATTTGTCAGGTAAAAAAATAGCCATCGATGCCTACAACACACTTTTTCAATTTCTTTCTATAATAAGACAAAAAGATACCGGAGAACCCCTCAGGGACAGCAAAGGTAGAATAACGTCTCATCTTTCTGGTCTTCTGTACAGGACGATTAAACTTATAGAAGCCGGTATTAAACCCATATACGTTTATGATGGTGAACCACCAGAATTCAAGAAAAAAACGATAGAAGAAAGACAAGTGATAAGAGAAGAATCGAGAAAAAAATGGGAACAAGCTGTTAAAGAAGGTAGAAAAGAAGACATAATGGTCT
>CAZRNP010000034.1:11549-12094 GCA_964601485.1 uncultured archaeon | reverse complement strand
GCATTTCTATTGGCCTAATCATTCAATACAGACCCCATAAATTTTTTGTACAAAAAATCTAATTCTTTCTGCACCTTCTTTTCTGCACCTTTTTTTAATTTTATTTTCTGCACCTTACTTTTTATTTTTTTGTAAGGTTCTTCTTGAACTTTTTTAAGTTCCAATTCCCTTTCTTTTTTCATTTCTTTTTCATTTTCTTCAGAAATTTTTAGTGCTTTTTTCTGGGCTCCTGTTATCAGTCTATTTTTTTCCTCATTTGCCTTTTCAATAATTTTTGAGGCTTTAAATTCCACTTCTTTTATCTTTTCTAAGCTATCTGATTCAATCAACCAATCACATTATATTATTTATTTATAATATTATTAAAAATAAAAGTATAATTATTCCTATCATTACTGCAAGTATGTTATAGTTTAAATAACTTGATTGCAAAGACTTGAAAAACCTATAAATTCTATTGAAAGATTCTCTTAGGCTTATTTCTTCAATATTTGATAAGTCTAATTCAAGCAATTGATAAGAATGTCCACTAACCCAAGTAACTG
>CAZRNP010000034.1:0-11449 GCA_964601485.1 uncultured archaeon | reverse complement strand
TTTTTACTATTATTGAGTCAAAGATTCTTGTAATACCGTATTCTAGAGTATTGAATAACCCTTGAGAAATACTCGTAACTGTTTTTACTATTATTGAGTCAAAGATTCTTGTAATACCGTATTCTAGAGTATTGAACACCCACTGAGAGAAATTGACAAAGGTTCGAGTTGAAAACAGAGCTATTCTATTCAAGTAAAACTCATTCTCGAATAAATTGTTCAGAAGAATAGGTGTTTGAAAGGTAAAAGTCTTTTTGAAGAAATAGAAATATACTAACAGTCCTGAAAACGAAATCATACCGACTGATATTAAAATTGTGTCCATATGGAATTCCATTGTAAAAATTTCCATGAAGCCTGTCAATAATGCTAAGAAAGCTAAAACTACTATAGAAAAATGCATAAGACTAAAATGTTCATGTACTTTTTCACCATGCTCAAAAACTTTTAACAATAACCTCAATGAGTATAGTATCGTAAGAATACTTCCGACAATAAAAACAACAGTAAGATAATTGTTTTCTAATGAAAGAATCTCCCCTAAAATTAATTCTTTACTCCAAAAACCGCTGAAAGGTGGTATGCCAGCTAGGGATAAAAGACCGATAGAAAATACTATGAACAAGATAGGAACAGATTTTCGTGATAACTTGATCTTTCTTATATCCCTTGTTTCAGTAATGTGTATTATAACTCCTGCACTCAGAAATAGTAAAGACTTGAAGAATGAATGGTTGATTAAGTGAGTAAAACCAGCCTCTTGGCCCCCTAAACCTATAGCTAGCATCATGACGGATAATTGGCTTATAGTCGAGAAGGCCAGTATTCTTTTTAGGTCAAAGTTTGTTAACGCTAATAATCCTCCTAAAAATAGGCTTATACTAGATGCTGCAATAAGTAAAAAAAGGCTTTGTGGTGTCAATAATGGATAAATCCTAAACAATAAAAATACTCCAGCTTTAACCATGGTTGAAGAATGTAATAATGCAGAAACTGTTGTAGGACCTTCCATTGCATCTGCCAGCCAGAAATAGAATGGGAACTGAGCAGACTTTGTGAGGATTGCTATAACAAAAAGAATTGATATTACATCCTTAAAATTAGAGATTTTAGATATTTGGGATAAATCAAAAGACCCAGCAACGAAGAAAAATATAAGAATTGCTAAGAAAAAACACACATCACCAATCTTAGTTGTTAGTAAAGCTTTCAAACCAGCATTCGTGGCTTCTTGTTTCTTATAATAAAAACCGATGAGGAAGTAAGAACAGACACCTATTACTTCCCAGAATATAAACATTTGAAGTAAATTTCCTGCTAGAACAAGTCCTAACATTCCGGAGATGAATAAAAGGAATATTGCGTAATATCTTGTAATCCCTTCTTCTATGTAGACTAGTGAATAAATCAAGATCAAAGTTGCAATTATGGATATCACAAGAACAAATAATGTGTTCCAGCTGTCTAACAAAATACTGAAATTCAAATTAAATTGAGGAACCCAAGGATATTTTACTTCTTTTTTTAACCCTAACAAATTGAAAGAAGAAAACAAAACGAAAAACATCACACAAACAGCTAGAATTTTAGTTAATTTTTCACTGAATGAACCAAATGCTAGAATAATTCCTGAAAAAATCATCGGTACTATCCAAATTAGCAACTCAAACATTTTTATCCCCCGATTTTAGTACCTTTGTATTAAGCGTCCCTGTTTTCTTGTAGATATTTAGTATAAAACCTATTATGACTGCTAACAAACAGCCTGTAATAACTATGGAAACGATAACAAAATACTGTGTTAATGCGTTAAGTGGAGACGAAGAAATAAAAATTAGATGTGAACTTTCTATCATCAATATCAAGCCAATCAAAGATTTTATAAGATTCTTCTTCGAAATTAAAGCATAAATACCGTAAATAAAAAGTATGCCTGCGGTTATTATGTATATATCCATTTTATTCCTTCCCCCAAATCAAAATTCCTATCAGAGAAGCAAAAATCAAAATAGTCATGGATAAACTTTCAATGATCCTGTAATTCCAAATAACTTCTGCTAATTTTGTTGAAGCGACGTAAGAAGAAAATTTATAGTTTACTAAAAAAACCAGAATTAACAATGTAAAAATTATTACTGCTGAAATTTCTACTATTTTTTTATTCATGATCTTCACCAACCATCATTACCAAAAATACCAAAACTAAAGTCATACCACCATAAATCCCTATTTGGAAAATACCAACTAAACTCGCTTGTAAAATAAAAAATACAACTCCGAATAGGATACCACAAAGTCCTAAACATAAAACAGACTTATAGAGGTTTTTTACTTCTACTGATAACACTGCTGTTATTGCAAGAGCTGCAAGTAAAAAATAGATTATCATTTTTTTACCTCAAGATTGTTATTAATAAAAGTTGTAATAAAGCGATTGGTATAAGGTATTTCCATCCTATCTCGAGTGTTTGTTCTATTTTCAACCTTGCAAATATAGACCTCAGGATAGAGAACACGAAAACAATAAAGGTAACTTTTATTAAAAATTCAAATAAGTTACCTCCTCCCAAGAATAATGACACTATTAAACAACAACTAAATAAAAACTCTAGACTTTTTCCTAATTTTACAAGAGCCAGTTTTTTTCCAGATAACTCTGTCTCCCAGCCAGCAACTATCTCCTGCTTAGCATGCGGTATGTCAAAAGGTAATAATTGTAATTCTCCTAAGAAACTGAAAACAAACACAACGAAAGCAAGTGGTGCTGAAAAAACAAGCCATCCAGACTTGGAAATTTGTAATAGATTGAAAGACCCTGTTAAAATTACTGGTGCAATTCCAGCTAATATTAAACTTATTCCAAACGTTAGAGATTGTAAAACTAGTCTGCCAGAACCCACTACTCCAAACCTGCTGTACGACGAAAAACCTATTATTTGTAGCAAAAGAGTTTGGAGGATGAAAAAATAGAATAATAGTAACACATCACCATCAAAACTAAGAAATGGCTGGAAAAATGATATAAAACTGAGACAAAATAAAGGAATGAATAGAGCCAGCACACTAGCTATCGTGAAAAGAAAATCAGCATTTTTTGGCGTTAAATCCTCTTTCGATAAAAGTTTAATAAAATCTGCAAATGGTTGTAAGAAACCACTTTTCCCTGCAAAATATGGTCCAACTCTCTTTTGAAGCCTTGCTACTATTTTCCTGTCAAACCATTCATAGAAGAAACTTAAAAATATCCAAAAAATTATGCTTGGAAAAATAAGCAAATCAAATATTTCCATACAATACAACTCTTGTTTTAAATTATAAATTATTTTTTATTTCTAAACCTACTAAAATCGAAATGAACAAGACGAGTCCTAAGAAATATTTTGTGTACATATTGAAGACATTACCAGTAGCTATGATCAAGACTGTTGAATCGAAAAGCAAGAACAACAAGACTGCCAAATAAAGCTGTGAAAAATATTTTGGCCTTATTACTGGCAATTCCTTCCCTGCGGCAAAAACTTCTCTGTTACCCTTTGTTTTTTTCGAAACCTTACTCCCAAGATAGTATAACGCTATACAAAACGCAAGGATTGCTACCATGATTGTAACTATTCCCATCATCCCACCCACAATTTTTCTGGTTTACTAGTTGCTAATTCAAACTGTTTTGTTAAACGAATACATTTCACGGGGCAAACTTCTTGACACCTTGCACAAAAAATACACCTAGCCATATCAAACCTAACTTTCTTTTCTTTTGTTGGAAAAATAGCTGGTGAGGGACAAAATTTCACACAAGTGAAGCATCCTATACACTTTTTTTTATCGTATGAGATTTTACCTCTGTAACCTTCAGGAGCTATTGCTGGTTGAAGGGGATATTTTGAAGTAACAGGTTCTTTTACTAATGCCTTCAAAGCTTCTTTTAAAAACTTCATTCTTATCCCTCGAATTTTTTTAATGCAATTAGTACACCTTTAACAATAGCTTCTGGTTTTGGGGGACACCCAGGCACAAAAGCAGCAACAGGAATACTTTGTTTTAACCCACCAGGAACCATATTATAACTAGCTTGAAAACAACCACCCGAACAGGAGCAAGCACCAATAGCAACTACAACTTTTGGGTCTGGGGTTTGGTTGTATACCCTTAAAAACTCTTTATGCGCACGTTTTGTTAGAATTCCTGTTACTAAAAGAACATCTGCATGTCTGGGTGATCCTTTTAATATGATACCAGCTCTTTCCACATCTATTCTTGGGGCCAAACATGCTAGTATCTCAATCTCACAACCATTACAACTCCCCCCTGAACTCAAATGACAAACCCAAGGCGAGTTTTTTCTTGACCATTCTATTATTTTTTTAAGCATGCTTAACCTCTATTTCTTCTGAGATTATTTTTGTTTTATTCTTTTTACAAGATGGACAAATTGCTCTGAAACCTACTGTTGAAAAAGGCATGTCAACATTCCCAACAAAATCGCAATATTCACATTTTATTTTTATTGGCGTAGGTTCAATTGAAAATTTAATTTTTTCACCTGAATATTCTATCATATCTTTTAACATTTCTTCTATCTCTTTCGTATCATGGTTTTTTGTTACCTTTATTAAAAAATTATTTTTTTCATTTTTTGACTTTTTCATTTCTTCAAATATTTTCTGAGCATATTTTAATTCGTGCATACTACCACAAATCATCGATTTTTATAACATTAGACTTACCCTTATCCAAATCCTTTACAATAAGCCTATCAGTACAAGAAAAACACGGGTCTATACTAGCGAGAGTCGGCGGGATATCCGCCAAACTATAACCTACTAGCATTTCCTTTAATGCGAATAGATTAGCATAAGTAGGAACTCTGATTCTTAATCTTTCTAACTTATCCTTACTCGTTTTATAGAAATGAAAGTTTTCACCGCGTGGAGCTTCAACAAAAGAAGTGGCTTCAGATGGTTTGAACTCTAAGTACCTCGTATTAGTATTTATAGGTCCCGAAGGCATTTGGTCCAAGCATTGTCTAATTATTCCTATCGATTCAAAAACTTCCTGCATCCTAACAAGCATTCTTGCAGTGTTATCCCCTTTTCTTTCTGTTATAACATTAAAATCTACTTCGCCATAAGTAGCATGAGGTAAATCTTTTCTAACATCTATATGAACTCCAGAAGCTCTAGCAGTTGGACCAACGACCCCATATATTGTTGCTTTTTCTTTTGTTAAAACACCAACTCCTTCCGTACGTTTATTTATTGATGGATCAGTCCTAAAAATTTCTGATTTGACTTTCCATCTTTTCTCTAATTCTTTTAAACCATTCAATATTTCATCCTTCATTACTAATGTTATGTCTCTTCTAGAGCCGCCAATCGTATTAATGGAATAATGCACCCTGTTTCCAGATATTTTTTCAACCAAATCCATTACGATTTCCCTGTCTGCCATTGTATGCATGAAGGCGGTTTCAAACCCAACTTGATAAGCAAGGATGGCAAACCAAAGCAAGTGTGAGTGTAACCTTTCTAGCTCAAACATTATCGTCCTGACATACAACCCACGCAAAGGTACGTCTATCCCTAGAATATTCTCGAACGCTTGACAAAAGTTTGTTGTGTGCGTATGCCCGCATATACCACAAGTTCTTTCCACTGTGAATAACGCTTGGTATATGTTTCCTTTTAATGTTGTCAATTTTTCTATACCACGATGATGATAGCCTAGAGTCATGTCCACATTTATAACTTTTTCCCCTTCAAGAGTCACAGCAAAATATTCTGGTTCATGGAGTACAGGGTGGTAAGGCCCGATTGGTATAAGGTATTCTTCATGATGCATAATCTTCAATATTTACTTTTAAACTTTAATAAATGTTAACTAATGATTGTTGTAGTGGGTGTCGGTAATAGTCTTAGAAAAGACGATGGTATAGGATTAAGAATAGTTGAAGGCTTGAAAAAAGAAATTAAAAACCCAGAAATTCAGTTTTTTCTTGGCGAAACCGTTCCTGAGAATCTAATAAAAAAAATAAACGATCTTAAGCCAGAAAAAGTTTTTCTAATAGATGCTGTTGACTTTTCTGGCAAGCCTGGGAATGTGATGTCAATCGAAAATCAGAAAGGTTCTGGTTTCACACATAAATTGTCTTATAACTTGTTCTCAAAATTGCTGAATTGTGAGTTTAAAATCATAGGGATACAACCAAAAGATATAGATTACGGGGAAGAATTATCTGATGAGATCGAGAAAAAGATTAGTCAAATAAAAATGAATGTAACAAAATTTATTTTACCCTGATTTTTTCAACGGTTGTTTGACTTCTTCAGACAAGAATAAACTTTCAAGCTTAGGATGGCCTTTGAACTTTATACCGAACATATCGAAGATTTCTCTTTCGTATAACTCAGCATTAGGGAAAATTTTTGTCAATGATTCTATTTCATTCTTTTTTATATTTACCTTAATGTTCTTCACTTTTCCACTTACTATAAAATGATAAACTAAATTTTTCTCATCTACGGCTGTTATTGTTACTAACCTTGCCTTTTTTCTCTTAAGTTCTTGGAAAATGGACATAATATTACTTTGTATTCAAAATATTAACATTTTTTTTCATTTTTTACTGATTAATATTTCCTTGAAAAATTCCTCTTGCTCAGTAGCAACCTTACCTCTAGAAGACAAGTACAATAAAGGCATGAAATTTCTTACTATTTCATCTCTCTCCCAATTTTCAACTATCTTCGAGAATTCGACTTTTTCTGATTTGAGCTTAGACAATAGACCATCAATCTCAGACATCAATTCATTTATCCTGACTTCAATATCTTCTTCTTCACCGATTTCTGCCTTCAACCTTTTACCCAACACTCTCTTAACTGTCTCTTTCTTTTCTTCTACTTTCATCGCTTTATTCAACGCATCAATCAATTCATCCAAAGTAACTTTTCTTTTCACATGCCTTTCAATCGGTGGTTTTAAACTCAATTTTGATAATTCTTCTCTTATCTGTTGAAATTCATCAACAGTCAAACCTGATGCTGGAAAATATTCCATCTCTTCTGTTTTTAATGGTGATAATACTTCTGATTTCAACTTCAACAGTATTGCAGCAACGAGAACAACTTTAGCAGGAATCCTGAAGTCCAGAGTCTTAAAGCCTTCAATGTACTTCAAAAAAGAGTCAGTCAATTTAATTATGTCAACATCCCATGGGTCCATCCCTTCATAAGAAACTATGTTGTATATAAGTTCTTCCCAAGATTCTTCTTTTATTATCATTTCTAATAAATTCTGTTCTTCCATTTTAACCAGCTGTTACTCCTGGTAAATCTAGACCGAGTATCTTTGATTCCCCACTTTCCATCGATATACCATAGACACGGTCACCTTGTTTAATCGTAAAATCATTGTGAGTAATGACGATGAACTGTTCCTTTTCAGACAATTTCTTTATCATCTCGACTAACCTTCTAGTGTTGACTTTGTCCAGAGAAGCGTCAACTTCATCAAGAATATAGAATGGAGCAGGTTTGTATTTCTGTACTGAGAACAAGAATGCTAATGCTGTCAAAGCCTTCTCACCGCCAGACATTGCATCAATATTCAACATGTTTTTACCAGCGGGATTGGCTTGAATCAGCAGACCACTCTCTATGTCTAGGGGGTTTTCCAGTTCTATCGATGCCGTTCCATTGGCCATTTCTTTAAAGACTTCCATGAAGTTATCACCGATAGACCTTAAACATTCGTAGAATACTTCTTTCCTCTTTCCCTCGATTTTTTCAATCATGTCGATGATAGCTTGTCTCTCGTTCTTGATCTGATCATATTTGTGTTTCAACTCATCAAACTCTCCTTTGAACGCATCAAACTCTTCTATAGCTTTCATGTTAACTAGACCCAAAGAATTTAGAATTGATGTTGTTTCTTGAATTTGGAATTCTAGAGTTGCAGGTTTCTCATCGATGTATTCTATATCTTTGTACTTCTCGACTTCAATCTTTAAGTTACTCAACTCAGCTTCCTTTCTTGCATTGTTTATCTTTAATCTGTTGATACGGGCTTGCGATTCGAGCCTTTTATCGTACAACTCTTTCCTCATCAACGCAATCTTTGCAAACTCTTCGTCTATTTTCATTTTTTCATTGTCTAGGTCTACAACTTCTTTCGATTCGACTTCTTTACTAGCCCTCAAATCATCCAATTTTTTATTCAACTGTCCTATCTCTATCCTCAGGAAATTTATCTCTTCTTCTAATTCTTTCCTATTATTTTCATACTCTTTAGTCCCGAAATCAAGGCCGCCAGAAACTTCTTCTTTTCTCTGTTGATAATAACCCCCAACCATCACTCCAGATCTTTCAACTAAATCTCCATCTAATGTAACCATTCTCACATTCCCAATCCCGATTTGTCTAGCTACACCGATATTTTCAACAATGATAGTGTCACCAAAAACAAATTGAATCGCAGGAGAATGATTTAAATCAAAATTTATCAATTTCGTGATTAACCCAATAACGCCAGGTTTTTTTAATAGATTTTTTTGTTCTTGTGTAAGTCCTCTTGGTTTTATCCTGTTTATCGGCAGAAAAGTTGCTCTTCCAATCCTCTCTCTTTTCAAATAATCTATACAATCACTCGCTGTCTTAGTATCTTTCACGACTAAGTTTTGGAGTCTTGAACCACCAGCCACTTCTATAGCAGTCTGATATTCATTAGGGACTTTTATCAGGTTTGATATCGTTCCGAAGACACCACTGTTTTTAATGTCTAAGATTGCTTTAACTCCTCTCTTGAACAGAATCGGTTTTCTATCTTGAAGCTCTGTCAACCTTTCTATCGTCTTATTGATTCTTTCAATTTCTCTTTCATGAGATTCTATCCTATCCTTATCCCTTAGAATCTTGTTTTTTACATCTTCAATCTCTTCCCTTATTCCAGCTTCTCTTGACCTGATAAGAATGATTTCCGTTATTTCTTTTTTTCTCTTCTCTTTAGATTCTATCGTCCTGTCAATACTTCTTATATCGTCTTCAATTTTTTGTATCTCAGTTTCACACTTATTTACTTCCTCTTCCATGTTGTCATATTTCTCTTGCTCTAGTTGGAATTTTTTGTAGGCTAAAGATGCTTCTAACCTAACCAACTTTTCTCTTAATTCCTTGTACTTCAAGGCAGTGTTCCTATCAGTCTCCAATTCTTGCAACCTCTCCAACCTTTCAGTCAGGATTATCTCGACTTCTTTTAATTTTTCGCCAACGACATCAAGGTTCTTCTGTGCCTTATCTTTCTTTTCGTTGTACTGAGCTATACCCGAAATCTCGTCTATTATACTCCTCCTCTCTAATGGGTTCATCTCTATGATTTGTGACACGTCGCCCTGCATGATGATGTTGTAACCGTCAGGGTTGATGCGCGCAGAAGAAAGTAACTCTGTAACTTTTTCTCTTGTAGTTGTTTTACCGTTGATCTTGAAGATGCTCATACCCTTCTTGTTTATTTTTCTTTTTACCGCGATTTCTGGTTCTTCAAACGGGAACAACTTATCAGAATTATCCAGCCAAAGCGTGACAGAAGCATAATCAGATGGCGGTGCATCACCATTCCCATGGTATATCAGTTCAAACAACCTACCGGCACGTAAGGCTTTCGTAGACGTTCCGCCTATGACGAAGCTTACAGCATCCAATATATTCGATTTACCAACCCCATTCGGTCCACAAAAAACGTTGAACCCAGGGAAAAAAGGTACGGCTATCCTTCTTCTGAATGACTTAAACCCTTGGAGGCTGATTTTAGTTATTCTGGTGTTCATACTTTCACACGCTTATGTTACTCAGCAAAATATAAACGATTAGCCATACAAGGATATAAACCACAAAAGTGTTCGATAACAACCATTTAATCAGTTTATCTACAGTTATTTTTTTGGACAATGGGATGACGGTGATGAAGTATATTCCTAAGACTAAAGCCAACAATATAATAAAATTCTTTACCTGTAGAGAGACATAACCAACCACACATCCCAATATCGTATAGAGTATGACTGCAGATTGTTCTTTTTCCATATTATCCCCTAATAATATTATTCTTCGTCCTCCCTTTTAAAAGGAGATGAGAAGATTTAAATTTCATGATTGACAAGTAATTTATAGAAGCTTTTGTGATACGATGAAATTTGGAAGAAAAGGGTTATCTGGCGAATCTAAAAGTGTTGTCGCAATTCTTATGATATTTGGTGTTCTGTTCATGGTAGCTTTTATTTGGACTTTTTTTTCTCAGGGTGGTGGACCACCAACTGGGCCAGATGCAGTTATCGAATACTATGATGACCTCCTCAAAGGTGAATACGCTGGTAAAAAATATTCACCCACATCTCTAGTTATTGTTCTTTTTGTACCCCTAATAACGTCTTTTTCCATCATATGGGCATTGGTTAGAATATTACCTGTTTTTAAACAACGTGAAAACAGACCTGCTGCTGCAGTCCTAGCGATGGGGTTGAGCATATACGTTGTGCCAACCATGTCGTGGATGATAATGCAAGTCTTCCCACCAATATTAGGTGTATCTGCTATACTCATCGGAGTAGCTATGCTCCTTATGGCAATATTTGTCCTTGTATCTACTGCCTATCAGTTTGGTGATTTAAAATGGGGGCGCGGTGGCGATGACTGGGGTCATGATGATCATGATAGAGGTAGTATTTTTGATGACATTCTTCATCCTGATAGGGATAGAAGAGACAGGGATAGAAGAAGAGATGAAGAACCCATCAATGTAGGAGAAATGGAAGCAAACGACAGATCAATAGTAGATATGATAGAAAAAATTAATGATGACATTAAAGGAATTCCTAACGATGAATATTGGAGAGTTTTATTTTCAAAAGATGTAGACTTGAATCAAGTACGTGAACAAGATTTCGAACAACGAAGAGCATATTGCATACAATACCTGGAAGTTTTAGCTCAAAAAATAAAAAAATTTAAGAGTAATTTAAAAAGTATTTGGCCTTGGAGTAGATTAAGAAGTCTTCCTAGAGAAGAAAGAATTAAGTTATTAACAAAATTATCACCAATTGAAAGTAATATTTATGACTTATTATCAATATTGAGAGGTCATAAAAAAGGAGAATGGATGGGGATTAGGGGCCGAATAATAACTTTTATAAATAATATTATAGGTTCAGGAAAAGATTTTCGAGATTCATGGCTTGGATGGTTTGCACAAGCGTCAACACCTGAACAACTTGAAGAACAAAGGCAAGCAGAAATACGAAAAAGAGAAAAAACTGGTGAAGGAGAAATTGATGAAAAAAATGTTGAAGAATTAAAGAAAAAAAGAGATGAAATAAGAAAAATCAGAACACTTGTCCAGCACAATGTTCATATTTCATTACCATTACTTGAAGAACTTGAAAAAAAAATAAAAAATT
>CAZRNP010000033.1:10494-12233 GCA_964601485.1 uncultured archaeon | reverse complement strand
GGTTTGAAATAATAAGCAACGTTCAAAGGCATTATGATCCCGCCAGCCAAAGTTACTTTTTTCATGTTTTCTATATGTATCAAATTATAAGGAGTTTCTCTGACACAGAGTATCAATCTTGTTTTCATCCTCAGACAGATGTCAGCCAATCTTGTTATCAAATTGTCTGTGTACCCGTTTGCAACCGCAGAAAGAGTTTTCATCGAACATGGACATATGACAAAAGCATCTATTTTCTGTGAACTGCTTCCAAGAGGAACAAAAAAATTGTCTTCCTCATAATCTGGTTTTAATTTTATTCCAGTTTCTTCTTCTATAGTTTGTTTTCCAATCTTTGAGATGAGCGTTGTCGTTTGTATTTTTTTCTTCTTCAATTCTTCGATTAATCTAACACCAATAATAGAACTGGATGCACCAGTTATCGCAACAACGACTTTCATCTTACCCCCTCTTCAAACTTCCATGAGTCTCGGACAATTCTCCAGCGGCTTCAATCGCATGAAGGTTTGTTTCAGAGGCTAAACATGCTGCAGCAACCACTTCTGCAAACGCTAATTTAGTTCTTCCTGTATCATCTCCCTCTCCATATAGGCCTAAAAGTTTCAACGCTTCTTGCTGAGTTTCTCTCTTAGTTCCACCGCCATAAGTTCCCACTTCTAACGCTGGAAGAAAACATGACATATACAAATCACCGTCAACGACTGCCGCATCCGTTATAGCCTGAGTGCCCTCTGTGATTTGTGCCGGGTCTTGACCGTATGCTATGTACATTGCAGCAAGAACATTTCCTACGTGTGCGTTGAAACCGTGTGACCCTGCTAAGACCGAGCCTTGTAAACATTTTGCTTTGTTCAATTCGACAATCTTCTCTGGTTCAACCCTGAATTCTTCTTTGATAATTTTTTTTGGAATTATTGCATCTGCTATCACAGAAACGCCTCGTCCTTCTAGTACATCGATGTATGCGGCTTTCTTGTCTGCACACATGTTCCCAGATTCGCTTATGAATGTCACGTCCAACCCTAATTCTTTCTTGACTCTTGGAATCATAACATCAACAGCAGTCTTTGATGCGATCGTTATCATGTTCATTCCCATGGCTGCTCCAGAACTTGATTTGAACCTTATATGAACGTACATTCCGGCCGTGTATGCCTTCACTTCTTTTAATTTGGCGAACTTATTAGATTTTGAAAATTCTTCTGAGAAGAACTTGAACGCCTCTTCACTCTGAGACCATCTTATGAGTTTGTAAGAATCCCTGGCAGATTTTGTCCTGACTAGGACATCCCTTGCCATACCTTCTTTTAGTATTACTGTGTTTACTCCACCGGCTATGTTGAAGATTTTTATTCCTCTTGCCATGCCGCCGACTAGTCGACCTTCTGTCGTGGCTAACAGTATCGGATAAAAACCTTTGGTATAATCGCCGTTGACTCTCAATTCTCCAGCAAAGCCTAACGGCAATTGAGTCGCTCCGATAGGATTCTCGATGTTCCTGTTCAGAGCGTCGTTGAAGTTGATAGTAGTATTACCGATGTTCTCTAGTTTAACCTTGTATTTTTTCTCCAAGAATGCTCTCCTGATTCTTGTAGCCTCATTGCTGTTTTTAGTATGTTCTTCAACATCGCGCAGTTTAATCCTGCCTTTCAACAATTTTTTTACCAATTCTTCAGTCTTTTTATCCATCCAACCACACTCTTCTATATAAGAATCATTTATTTAAAAATACCTCTATT
>CAZRNP010000033.1:0-10394 GCA_964601485.1 uncultured archaeon | reverse complement strand
TTTTCAAATACATTTAATCTCTAGGGATGGGAATGCCTGAATACATACTGACTGTAGATAAGAAAGATAAGGTTATAGGAAAGGAAGAAAAGATAAAGGCACATAGAGAAGGTAAATTACACAGAGCTTTCTCGATATTCGTGTTTAATTCTAAGGGTGAATTGCTCCTCCAGAAAAGAGCAAAGTCAAAGTATCATTCTGGCGGTCTTTGGACGAATACCTGTTGCAGTCATCAAAGGGATGGGGAGGTTTTAGAGAAGGCGATATATAGAAGACTGAAGGAAGAGATGGGGTTTGATTGTGATCTTAAGGAAGTATTCAGTTTTACTTATAAAGTAAAGTTTGATAACGGTCTTTTTGAGAATGAGTACGACCATGTTTTTTTCGGGAAATTTGATGGTAAACCTGAGCCGAACCCGAAGGAAGTTGATGACTGGAAATGGGTTAGTTTAGAAGAATTGAGAAAAGATATACAAAAAAATCCTGATGATTACACTTATTGGTTGAGGGTTTCTATTGATAGAGTAATTTCTAATAAATAAATTATTCAATTTTTTGCTTTATTCCATATTCAATCTTAAATTTTTAACCAATTATATAGTTTTCTTCACTCCAACTTTCGTCCTCAAAACTTTGAAACCTTCTTTCTCAATCGCCCTTGCAACTTGCTCTTGTAATTTCTTTCCTGGTGTCAGAGCAACAATACATCCTCCTCCACCTCCACCTGTCATCTTTGCACCGTAAGCGCCATTCTCTCTAGCAGCCTTGACAAGATGATCCAATTCCTTACAAGAAACTTCTATGCCTTGCAACAGTTTATGGTTCATGTCCATCAACTGCCCGACTTTTTTCAGGTCAAAATTCTCAAGAGCTTTTCTTGCTTCAACGACCAACTCTTCTTCTTGCTTGAAAATCTTACCATACTTTTCAGGATATTCCTTCTTCCTCTCAGCAACACCAACCACCATCTCTTTAGTGTCAGCGACTATTCCCGTATCGCATATAATAACCTCAACCGGCTTCGAAACATTCAAGTTTTCAATCGAATCTTTTTCCCCGCCCAAGTTCTTCTTAAACCATATCAAACCGCCAAAAGTTGCTGCCGTGTTGTCGATGCCGGATGGCGTACCAGCATAAGCCTTTTCAGCTTCGTATGCGATTTCGTTTATTCTCTTGTCCGATAATATCATGTCAAATTCTTCTGCGATTGCCCTAGCGATAGCAACACTACTGGCAGCAGAGGAACCTATCCCGCTGAAAGCAATGCCACCACCCAGCCAAATATCCAGATGATTTTTCTCTTGATCGATGCCAAGCATCTTCAGCATTCTTTCTATCGATTCTTTCTGTTGTAATTTTTTCTTTTCAGCGTAACCGGATGCTCCCTTCCTTTCGTCTTTTACATCAAACCCATTACCAACATTCTTTTTCACTTCAGCATCCACAGTCAAATCAATGGCAGATGCAATACCAGGAATGCCATGAACGACAAAATGTTCTCCGAAGAGTATGACCTTACCGTAACCAGAACCTTTTCCCATGAGACCACCTATGAATATGAAGGGTTTAAATTATTTTAATTTTTTCAATTGTTTTATGATTTTTTTAGCCTCGTCTTTCATCCCCAGCCCTAGCCCGATGCCAAAAGCTAAAGCGAGTGCAAACAAGATTGAGCCGATTATCAACAAAAAGATGTTTTCTGCTAACACTGGCTTTAACCCAAACTGTTCTAAAATCGTGAAGAATATTATCATGAGCAGAATGATTCTAATCCCCTTTTTCACGTTGTCCAAAGACTTGCTCTTGGTAACAAAGACTTTCAACGTAAAAAAGTCTATTATTACCAGGCCTATCAGTATAGTCAAAGCGGCCAGAATGATTTTTTCTAACAAGAAAATCAAAATAAGTAGAAGGTCAGAAATGCCGCCTAATCTTATCAATGAAAATATTTTATCGACTAATAGTATAAACAGGCCCCACTTTGTAAAGGCTCCGAATAAAGTAGCTAGACTGGTTGCACCAAGTGTGTCTTTAAGGTTTTCTACTCTCAAATGTCTATCGATCCTTATCCTGTATAATGTTTTTGTCACCAACAGTCCGATGTAATGAGATATCAGATAGGATATTAACAAAGAGACGATCGTCGTGATTAGCTCTGGAGCTAAATTAAAAATGCTCGAATACAATGCATTCAACGGTTGTAAGAATATAACCTGCAATATTTCTAATATTCCTGCCATTTAACCTGATTATCTTATTATTTTTAACTCTATATAAAAGTTTCAAACATATCGATGTCTTTCCATATTTTTTCAGTCAATTTTAACGACAATTCAGCCGCTTTTTTGTTGTCAATCCTTTCACCCACGCCCATTTTTTTCGCTGTTGATACAATTTTATCTGAAACGGTTTCTTTTGTTGAAATAATTTGTTCAAAATTCTTCAAAAATTTTCTTGAACCTGAATTTGTGATCGATTTTATAAACTTCAAGAAACTTTTACAATATTCTCTCACTTGTTTGTCTTTCATCCCGTTAAACGCAGATTTTTTCTGTAAGACCTCATTCACATGATCAAACGGTGGTATGTAGATTTTTCCTTCTTCCAGTTTAAACGGTTCTTCTTTAGCAGCATCATCTATTATAACACTCAAACTCTCGTCTTGAATCGATTTTAAGATTCCACTTATGATGAAGACGATCGAAGGTATTAGATAGAAAGAATTCATGTCCATCCCTCTTAATTCAAAAGTGCCGTGTTGGTTAAACCTTAGAGGACTCCAATTGGTCTCGAGCAATGAACCATAAAGAGTAAACGCTCTTAATTTTATGCCGGCATCCTTCATCATAGAAGACCAGGAATGAAAAACATCTTCACTCCAATAAGAAACATCGCTGATTATGTTTTTGTATGATGGAAGTGCACCAAGTTGTTGAAAGTTTGTATACAGGCCTTTAACCCCAAAAAACTCATTCCCCCTGTAAAACATAATTCTTGAATCTTTGCCATATTTCTTGCCTTGATAAAAAGGCGATGATTGCATAAAAGTTGAAAGGACTGGATCGATGGCAATAAACAAATTATGGGCATCCATAATGCCTTGGTTAACCTTAAAATCGAGTAAAAGGTTTATGAATTTTTGTTTTTTGTTGAATATTTTTTCTGGTAGATTGCAATGAAAATGAAACCCTACACATCTACCGGCTATTTTCCAATTTTCTTTTCCAAAAATTTTTTCTTTCACTCTATAACTTTTTTCATTCCTCATTATCGGTTCAAAATTTCCTGGATAAGTACCGAAATAGAATAGCTTGATTTTTTCTTTTTCACTCATTTCAATGAGTAATCTTAATTTTTTAGATAATTCCTCGATAAAAGATGATAAAGTTGGTTTAGGGTCAGTGTTTATCTCGATCATGTTTCTTGCGCATTCTTTTTTTATGTTAATGTCTTGATTAGATTTTTTTATCAGTGAATCTGAATTGAAAGATATTTTTCCTTCTTCATCTAAAATAAAAAACTCTAATTCAGCACCTATCGTAGATTTTTCAGGTTTATGAAAGAAAATCATACAACCAATATATTATAGAAAGTATGTATTTTTGAATAAGCCTCAAGAGTACTCTCATATATTAGATGATATTTAAGGGGTTTTCTAAGATCTTAAATTGATACAATAAGTGTCATTTAAGAAATCAATCTGTGGGGTGCTACTGCTATTAAATTGGTATATTAATGTTTGTCCTGTTAGTCTGTCGACTATTGCATCAAATCTATTATTGTTAAAGGTAGTAAAACCTAAAAAATATGATCGGTTTTTGACAGGATTTAAACATTCTATTATCTCTGGTGTTACAGCAATTAATCTAACATTAGATTTAGTTGTGTAAAAGTAAAGTTTACCATTATCTAAATTACTCTGATCTAAATAAATTTCTTGAAATTCCATATTTGTTCTAGTAATACCTACTTCTTGCATTGTTCTCGCTATAGGTTCAGACAATTCCAACTTATTCCTAACTTCTTCAGAATTTAATAATGGAGTGCTTTCATAAGTTAATGTTCCATATTTTTTGAAAATTATAAATAACACAAAGAAAAAAATTAAAATGATCAATATAAAGTATTTCCAATTCATTTTAATTTTCTTTTTCATAATCATTATTTTCTCTTATCAGAACAAAAATATATCAGAATTTCTTAATTTCAATATTTCTACAAAATAGAATAAAGTTTTCTATGAAAAGTTAGCCTCGAGAGGGATTTGAACCCCCAACCTACTGCTTACAAGGCAATTGCTCTACCGAATTGAGCTATCGAGGCTGAATTAAATAAATATTTTCTTTCAATGTTTTTAATATTTATTCATGTCTTAACTTTTGAGTGACAATATTTTCTATTTGAGTTCCGTTAACGATATAAATCTTTCTCAAAAATGGTTAAATCTTTTATCAAATATGATATATTTTGATGATTATGAATTACAAACTATATTTGTCTATTTTGTTAGCCGCTGTTTTTGTTTTTACTTCAGTTTTTGCAGTCGATGGGGGCGTGTCAGTTTCTGTATCGCCTAAAACAATAGCAATAAAGCCGTGTGGTATCGCAACTTACGATATCAAAGTCGATAACTTGGGTACGTTAGAGGGGACTTACACTATTCAAGTGGATGGAATACCGAGTGAATGGTACACTCTAAGCTCTGAGTCTATCACTGTAGGGACTGGAAAGACGGATAAAGCTTACTTGTTCATCACTCCAAACTGTTATGAGGATAAGTTTGGTCAGTTTAACGGTTCAGTGAGTTTAGTCGGTGGGGTTAACGCCACAGATAAGTTTACTCTGGTTGTAGTTCCTGATCATGTTATCAAATTAACACTGCCAGAAGAAATAACGGTTTGTCTAGGTGAAGAAAAGGAACTTGTCGGAATCCTGGAGAATGTGGGAAATTACACTGAGGATGTTGTGTTTACAGCTTCAGGAGATGCGTCGGCATTTGCTAAAGTGCCTGAAGAAAAAGTAATAATAAACGTTGGGAAGAAAAATAACGTAACTACTGTGTTGAACCCTGTTAATGTCGAGTTGGGTTCTTATGATTTAAAGATAGATGCTGAGTCGACAACAAGTTATACAAGGACATCAGCTTCTACTATCGTGAAAGTAGTGAAATGTTATGACGTTGATGTCACGTTCCCAGAACAAGTACAAGCTTGTGGGGAAAAAGCAAAAACATTCGATATAACGATTAAAAACACAGGGTTGAAGAATGATATTTATACATTGGCCGTGCAAGATTTGAACTATTCAACGAGTGTAACCCTTGGACCTGGAGAACCTAAAACTTTGAGTATAAGTTTCTTCAATGAAGTTGAAGGGGTTTATGATGTCGCTTTCACTGTTGAATCTGCGTTCGTGAAGAAAGAAGGTACGATAAAATTTGTCGTGACTAAGTGTTACGGAGTTGATTTGACAGTTGAAGAGAATGAGTTACAGGTAGAAAGTGGTGAGGGTAAGCTCGTTAAGGGTAAAGTTACAAACACTGGCTTGATGGCAGATACTTTCAAGATTATTTCTGATGTTATATGGTCATCTATAAGGCCTGGGGAAGTAAACTTAAACTCAAACGAGTCGAAAGACGTGTACGCATATTACAGCCCAGAATACGGGGCAAAGGGGACGTACTACACAAACTTGACAGCAAAATCTGATAGTAGTCAAGATACAGAACAATTGACGATAGAAGTTTTGAGTAAAGGTGAAGTAACGACCACGACAATAGAAGAGACTACGGCTGTTGAAGAGACGACAGCACTTACAGAGGAAACAACACCGTTAGAAGAGACAACGTTTGAAGAAGTAACAACAACTGCTGCAGAAATAACGCCAGAGACAACTCAATCAACAGAACCGGGTGTAGAAATCCCAACTGGTGAAGTGATCAAAGGCTTCTGGGAAAACAAAGTTATGAGGTCTTTGTTGATCTCGATAATAATCGTAGTAATCATCCTTATAATCATCTACTTAGTTGTGATGAGGTGAGCTATTGATAGAAAAAATCCTGCTACTCGCGAGTTTCTTCTTGTTCTTGGCTGTAGCTGTAGAAGCTAAAGTCAAGTCGAAACTTGGCTCATTCATCATCATCACGGGCCTGATAGTGGGAATAATTAACCTTATATATGTTCTGTTGAATTCTTTCTAGGTGGTAAAATGAAAACCAACAGTTTTCTTGCACTCTTGTTTACCGTCATAGCGATTTTGATAATTATCTTTGGTTTAGGAATGAGTTTTACAAACCTAGTGTTGCCTGTGGAAAAAAATTGTGATGGTTATTCATTTTTCTTGTTCCCGGATGAGAGTAAAATAGACACAGAAGTTGGAAAAGGGTCGCTTCTGAAGATAAGAGTGATAAATGCTGGTAATTTTGGGGATCAATACGATGTTTTGCTGAAAGGCCCTGAATGGGTAGTCGTTAGACCGAGTTCATTCGGATTGAAAGCAGAAGAATCGAAAACCTTGTTCTTGTACGTAAGCCCTGATGTTGGGAATGAAGGAAAGTATTATCTTGATTTAACAGTAAAGTCGAGTTGTGTTTCTGAGAGCCAAACGATAGAAGTTGGGGTTTTACCCAAAGTTTAATTATTCAAACAATATAAATCCTAAAACACCATATTGTTCAATAAAACTAATAATCATAAAATAAAAAATATATTTCATTCTTATTGTTCGAATATCGATATCGGTGGTAAGTAAATAAGCTATCCCAAACGGGACAATTAATCCCAATACCAAAGTTGTAATTCCAGCAATTAAAAACAAGGTATAAAATGAAAAAAGAAAACCAACGGGGATAATAAAAATTAATGAAGAAATGATGACAGAAAGGGGTTCTCCCAATCTCCCCATTGATTGAAAAAAACTAAAACCAAAATAGAACCCAAGAAAAGATAAAATAAAATAAAATATTTGATTCTTACTAAAACTTGAATCTGATAATTGTCCATTACGAGATATTAAAGCGACAAAAAAGAAATGAATAGATGGTAATATTGATAAAAAAATTAAATAAAAATAAGATTTGTTGTAGTAACTTAAATGAGTAAAATTAATGAATATACTCTCAAAAATACCTACCCCTAATCCAATAAGTAGGGATAATATAATTATTTTCAGTCTCACAATTTAAGTTTTTTTTCTTAGGATAAATAAATATCTTTAACAAGAGATGTAACCTTCAACTGAATTAGTTGGCGAAGTGATTTTTATTAGATACGCGGTGTTAAGTTCATAATTAACGTTACTTATTGCAGTAGCCCATTCACTTGATTCAATAACAGAAGGTTTAAAAATTAAAATATTAGAAGCATCGGAGCCATCAATTTTTTTGATGATATCAGAATCATATATACTTTTATTTCCTTCATTTTTAATTAGGATTATAATTTTACCGTTTAAACAATATGCGTCTAGTAATGATATTCCTTTATATGGATCATACTCTTTTTTAGGTTCTTCTGGCGTTTTATAATATACATTTTCTCTATGTGTCTGAATTTCTTCTGTTGTTTTACACTCATAGCATATTCCATAACATTCTGTAAAGTTACTACCAAAAATCGGATCTGCAATCCAATAAGTTTTACCAAAACATTTACATGTTTGTATTGGCTTGTCAAAACGGCTTTCACCACATGATTTAGGAAGTGAAAAATATCCAAAAAATATTACAGATATGATAATTATGAAATAAATGATTGAAAATTTTTTCCAGTTCATTATTTATAATTTGATTTTTTTGTATTATTAAAATATGCCAGATAAAATTCCGAAGAAATTCTTGGACATGTACTACAAGCAAGGTTACAGGATAGTAGGAAAGCATCAACATAGTGCAGTCAAGATATGCCGTTGGACCAAAGAAAGTTTAAGACATGATAGATTTTGTTTCAAACAGAAATGGTATGGGATTGAAAGTCACAGATGTTTGCAATGCACTGTCAGTCTATCATGTTTGAACAGATGTGTCTATTGTTGGAGAACATTCCATCCAATTTTTGAAAAAGAGATGGGAAAAAAATCAATAGATGAACCATCTGAAATAATCGATGAATTGATAAAAGCTCAAAGATTGTTATTAACTGGTTTTAAAGGGAATGAGAAAGCCGATAAGAAAAAATGGGAAGAGGCACAGAACCCGACTAATGCCGCCTTGAGTTTAATCGGTGATAGTATACTCTACCCAAAATTTTCTGAACTTCTAAGAGAATTTCATAGAAGAAAATTCTCAACATTCTTAGTGACTAAAGGTACATCTCCAGAAAAGTTGAAAAGTCTAGAAATCGAACCGACAAACCTTTACATTTCTCTTTGTGCACCAGATGAAGAAACTTACATGAAAGTTGATAATCCTATCGTGAAAGATGGTTGGAAGAGGATGAATGAAAGTTTAGAATTAATGAAGAGTTTTGATTGCAGGAAGATTATCAGGTTGACTTTAGTTAAAGGAGTTAACATGAAAACCCCTGAAAAATATGCTAAGTTAATTTTAAAAACAAATTGTGATTTTGTTGAGGCGAAGGGTTTTATGTGGGTCGGCGAAGCACAAAAAAGGTTGCAGATGAATGACATGCCTTATCATGAAGAAATTGTAGATTTTGCACGAAAATTATCTGAATTTACTGGTTATGAAATTAAAGATGAATTCAAACCAAGTAGAGTTGTTTTACTTACAAAGAAATAGTCTTCTTTCCATGTTCTTGGGGAATTATTTTTATTTTTTTGTTTTCAAAACCCTTTTTCAATTGTTTTCCATCAAAAAATCTGTCTAAAAATACTGACAAAGCAGCAACTTCGGAGTGTGGCTGGTTTGAGACAGCAGCGTTCCAATTTACTAAATGATAAACCTCCCCAGGCACGTGTTGAGAACCGATTATAATTAACAAATCTTTTTTATTTTCTTTTATTTCCTTCATAACATCTTCTATTGGTGATCCATACATCGTCAAGTGAACGATCTTTCCTTTCCAGTTTTTTATAAATTTTTTCCAATTCCTTTCATATTCAATATCAAAAGGTCCTCCCCAATTTTCAACGACTTTTTTTATGCTTTTCTCTAAGTTTTCGTCTTTATCCCCAGAATAAGTCATGCCTTTAGCTCCGAAAGCTCTCGCGACTAGAGCACAGTGTGAGCTTATCCTCTGATCTCTTACTCTCCTATGGCCTAATCTCAAGACCCAGATTCTCATAATATTAAGACGTTTAAGTTAACTTTTAAATCTTCAACTATCGCTGTATTATTAGGTGTTTGTCTGAAGAAAAAACGAGAGATGACAGTCGAGGAAGAAATATCCAGGATTAGAATTCCAAAACAAGGAGAGGTCTTGGCTTTCGTAGAATTGATGCTCGGCTCAGACAAACTGCGTGTCAAATGTGAAGATGATAAAGAAAGGATTGCCAGGATCCCAGGAAAATTAAGAAAAAAAGTCTGGATAAAAGTTGGTGATGTCATCCTGTTGCAGCCATGGAAGGTCATGACTGACAGGAGAGGAGACGTCATCTGGAGATACACGAGGACACAGGTAAGTTGGCTAGAAAAGAAAGGTTATTTGAAGAATATTTCTATCTAATGATATATTTGCTCTTTTGGAATCAAGTTTTTCATTGAAAAGGCATTTAAATTGGCTTTAACATCTATTTTTTGGTATTATGGTACTAAAAAGAAAGCGAGAATCTTACAAAGAACTTAAAATCGTTCATGGTGTGTTTGATGAGCGTACTCTCATGACTCTATACAGGTTGATTAACAAAAATGACATATCTGTCGTGTCTATGTTAGAAGAAGGTAAAGAAGCAGTTGTCTTATCTGGTATAACAGAACAAAAAGAATGGGTTGCGATAAAAGTTTACAGAATTGAAGCGTGCGATTTCAAGAAGATGTGGAAGTATCTAGTCGGGGATCCAAGATTCAGCGGTATAGGTAAAAGGACACAAAGAATAGTTAACATTTGGTGTCAAAGGGAGTTTAAAAACATGAAGATAGCCAAAAAAGCAGGTGTAAATTGTCCAAACCCTTTAGCAGTCAAAAACAATGTTTTGATAATGAGTTTTTTGGGGGATAATGGTTTAATTGCTCCAAGACTCATCGATGTCAGGCCAGACGACCCGAATGAATTGTACAAAATGGTTCTGGAAAATTTGAAAAAACTCGCTAATATTGGGTTGGTTCATGGTGATTTAAGTGCTTACAATATCCTCCTCTGGGAAGAACCTTATTTTATAGACTTTAGTCATGGCACAACATTGAAAAATCAAATGGCCCTAGAACTCCTGAAAAGAGACATAAAAAATATAAATTCTTACTTTTCCAAATTAAATATAGCTGTAAAAGACCCAGAAGA
>CAZRNP010000032.1:0-12287 GCA_964601485.1 uncultured archaeon | reverse complement strand
ATCTCCGGAACATAGTGATTTTCTCATTGGTCAAGTTACAATGTATGTGGTATAGAAATCTGATTCTAATATAAAATTTTAAACGCTTAATAGTTCTTATCTTATTTAGAAAGTGTTTACTATGAGAGAAATCAACAGTCTAGAAATATCATTTTTAGTGAAAAAACTGAAAGAAGATTTGGTTAGCTCAAAAATTCAAAAAATAAAACAAATCGGTGAAAACACTTTCTTGTTTGAATTATACAAACAAAAGAAACGTGAATTCCTTGTAATTTCTGATAAGGCTCTGTTTTTAACTGATAAAAATTTTGAGAGTACACAAGTGACCAATTTCTTTCAAATCCTAAAAAAATATGTTTTAAACCAAACAATCAAAGACATAAGACAGTATGAATTCGATAGGATAGTGGAAATTGAGACAACGGATTATTTACTGATCGTTGAATTGTTCGGGAAAGGAAACTTGATTCTAGTAAATAAAACAGATAGAAAAGTAATTTATGCTTTGATAATGAGGTCATGGAAAGACAGGAGTATATTGCCCAAAAAAGAATATCTCTATCCTCCAGCAAAAATCAACCCACTCAAATTGAGTCAATCGGAAATGGAAAAATATTTCGGAGAAAAAGAGGCAGTTATCGTCTTAGCAGTTGATTTAGGTTTTGGTGGAGAATTAGCAAGAGATGTTTGCGATAAATCTGGAATCGATGAAAACTCGAAGAAAATCGATGTTTCTAAACTTCACAAATTTTTGAAAAGAATAAACTTAGAGTTTAAGGAATTGGAAAATGTCAATGAAGAATTAAAAAAAGAATTCGAGGAAAGTTCGAAAAAAACAACCGAAGAAAAAAAAGTCGATGCTAAATCGGAAAGAATAAAAAAAACACAAGAAGAAGCGATGAAGAAATGGCAAGGGAAAGAGATGGAATACAGAAATATTGGGAAATTACTCTATGAAAGGTATGAAGATGTTAAAAAAGAACTCGATTCATACAAGAAAAAAATCATTATTGATGGTATTGAAATAGATTTAGACCCTAGAAAATCCGTTCAAAAGAACGCTGAGGTTTATTTTGAAAGAGCTAAGACAGCAAAGAAGAAATTAGAGGGAATCATGAAATCTATGGAAGAAATTAAAAATAAAAAAATTGTACAGAAAATAAAAAAAGAACCTTATACTAAAACAAAAAGAGAATGGTATGATAATTTTAGATGGATAATTTCTTCTGACGGTTTTTTGTTGGTTGGAGGTAAGGATGCTCACACAAACGAACAGTTGATCAGAAAACACATGAAAGAGAATGATTTAGTTTTTCACACTGATATTACTGGCTCGCCTTTTGTTCTGATAAAAAACCCTGATGAAAAGAAAATTCCTGACCAAACGATAAAAGAAGCCGCTGAATTCTGTGGAAGTTATTCTAAGGCTTGGAAGGTTGGAATTTCTGCCGTTGATGTCTATTATATTAAACCCGATCAAGTTCAGAAAGAAGGTGGGTTACCTACAGGCTCGTTCATGATTTACGGAAAAAGAGAGTGGATTAGAAGGATTCCTGTTAAAATTGCTGTCGGGATTAAGGATAATGAATTTTATTTTGGTCCTGAAGATACGGTTAGAAAAAAAACCTCTAATTATGTGATTATTTCACCCGGAAATATTCCTGCGAATGAACTTGCTTTGAAGATAATTGAAAAATTCAAGTCTGATATTGAGCCAGCAAAGATTGAAAGAATCGTACCATACGGAAGAGGAGAGTTATACAAGTAATTTTTGTAAAGGTTTTGTTGAATGCTGAGAGGCAATTTATAAGGACGAAAAGACTCTGGGGATAAATTGCTTTTTTATACTTTTTTTGTTTTCAAGAAGGTCGAGAAAAACTTTAATAAAAATATACTTTTTAAAAAACGAAATCTATATAAATAAATAAAAATATACTTTTTATATGAAAACTGAAAGAGAACTAACAAAAAAAGTTAAAGAATATTTAAAAAATAAAGGATGGGAAATTAAGGTAGGGGTAAAAGTTAGAGGTAGAATACCAGATGTTTTAGCCACAAAAAATAATGAAATAACAATCATAGAAGTAAAAGGAATTAATGGTGATAAATTAAAAGCAATTGGTCAAGCTATTCATTTTAAAAATTGTGCAGATTATGTATATATTGCATTACCACAAGAAAGATTAGATAAAGAATTTGTAACGACCATCAAACCACTGGGTATTGGTATTATTTCTTTAAACAATAAAATTACAGAAACAGTTAAAGCTGAGAAGAATGATGTACTACCCTCTGTCAAGTCAATAGTTTTAAAGGCCAAACCTTTCGAAGAAAAAACCAAGATCGAAAAGAAACTATCTGTTCTGGAAACCATTCTAGGGAATAAAGTTAATTTCAAAATTCTTAAGCTCTTGAGTAAAACCCCAAATAAAGAATTTCTTGGAATTGAAGTAGCAAAGGGGTGTGGAATATCCGTCTCAACAACAATCATGAATTTAAAAAAACTAGCATCTATCGGCATCTTGAATTCAAGAAAATTTGGAAAGGGTTACATATTCAAGTTCAATGACTCTAATTATTTTTCAAAAATTATTAGCAAAGTTATAGAAGAGGATGAAAAGATATTTGAAAACTTGATTCAAGATTTTGTAGAATTAACAAAGAAAATTTCTAATATCGAGAGTATTGTTCTGTTTGGCTCAGCCTTAACTGGATTAAAAATTGGTAGTGACATAGATTTTCTTGTTATTGGCAAAAAGAATATAGACAGAGAAAATATCTCAACAATTGAAACAGAATTAATAAATAAGTATGGTTTTCATGTTTCCACAATATTTATGACGGAAGAAGAATTAAAAGAAAAAGCAAAGAAAGGGGAGGAATTTGTTATCAATGTTATAGCCAGTGGGAAACTCATATATGGTAAAATTTTGGAGGATATAGTATGGCCAGAGAAATAAGGAAAGATATGGGAAAAAGTTATATTATTAAGGCTGAACAATTCTATGATTCTGCATTAGAAAATTTCCAAAAAAGAAGATATGATGCTGCTTGTTTTGATGCTTCTCAGGCAATTATCTTGGCTAATGATTGTTTTTGTATAACTATACTCGGTAAAAGAGCTAGTAAAGACCATAGAGAAGCTGTTTCACTACATTTAGAGGCAGGTAGAGTAATTTCAGATACGTCAAAAAAAGAAATTGTAAGTATTGGTTTAGACAATAGAAGTGAATATGGTTACACTGAAAAGACGGCTAAACAAGAAGATGCAAATAAACTTATAATAAGATCTAGAAGATTTATAGACTGGGTTAAGAGGAAAATAGAATTGTGATATTTTGTTAAGGCTTTACTGAATGCTGAGAGATAATTTATAAGGACTAAAATTTACTCAAGAGAATACCATGCTGAGAGCAAATGTCAAGGACCTTGCACTGTTTAAGTCAAGTAAATTAATATTCTAATAAAAGAAAATAAATTGTATGAAAATCGTAATATCTCTCGGCGGTTCTTTACTAACAAAAGAATTGACTCATGAAAATTTCAAAAAATATGCTGATGTTTTAAGAAAATTAAAAAATAAAGGCCATAAACTGATAGTAGTTTGTGGCGGTGGTAAAATCGCTAGAGAATACAGGGATGTTGCAAAGAGTTTTACTAAAGATAATGTTCTACTGGACTGGATAGGTATACAAGCAACTCACATGAATGCTTTAACTTTAATCGCTGCTCTAGGAAAAGATGCACTTTCCGTTTCTTTAAGAACACCAGAAGAAGTCAAGAAGAATTTCAAAGATAAGTTTCTAGTTTGTGGTGGTAATCTACCTGGTTGTTCTACTGACTATGATGCTGCTCTATTCGCTGAAGCTGTAAAAGCTGATTTGTTGATAAATGTCACGAATGTAGATGGGGTTTATTCTGACGACCCGAACAAAAACCCAAATGCTAAAAAATTTGATAAATTAACCCATGACGAATTCTTGAAAATTATAGAAAAGAACCCTCAAAAACCTGGAGAATACAGGTTATTTGACTTAAAAGCCACTAAACTAATAAAGAAAAACAAAATTAAGACTATTTTTATTGACGGAAATGATCCTGAAGAGATTATAAAAGCAGTAGAAGGAAAGCATCACGGAACTATTATCGAATAACCTTAAAAATAGATGACATAAGACTTAACGTAAGATTTAAAAATCTTACATTATGAAAAATATTAGAGAAGTATGCTAAAGTACAAATATACTTTAACAAATACGGGGAAAAAAAAGTGCCTTACAAATGAATTTTATCTACAAAATACTCCAGGGTATAGAGGTTATGCAGAAGAAATCCTTAGAACATTATATCGATCAAAGAAACCTTTAACACTAGTTGAAATTAGTAAGTTGACAATATTAGATCCCGTGATGTGACTGGAACGATGAATTACTACATTTATTCTGGATTTATTAAACGTTTATCCATATAATCAATAAATTTTATAGCAATAGAATTATTTTCAATTTTTCTTAAAATATTTGAGGACATGAAGTTATACTAACAATTTGTAATAATTACAATATGTTGACATAGGACAAATTTCACATTTTGGTCTTATCGGTCGACAGATCTCTCTTCCGAATTGAACTAATCCCATGTTAACGATGTACCAATCTTCCTTAGGGATTAAACTTTCTAAAATTCTTTTAACTTCTTCCACATCAGCTTTCTCATCGACCAGACCGATCCTCTTAGGAATTCTATTACAATGAGTATCAATAGCTATGCTAGGAATACCATGACCATACATGAGAACAACGTCAGCAGTCTTGAAACCGACCCCAGGTAATTCCATGAGTTCTTCTCTCGTTTTAGGAACTTTTCCGTTGTATTTTTCTAGGATTATTTTAGAAACTGCTTTTATTCTCTTGGCTTTCTGTCTGTATGGTCCTGAAATTCTGATTAACTTCTCTAATTCTTCTGTTTTTAATTTCAATATTTTTTCAGGAGTATCTGCCTTAGAGAAAAGAGCTTTAGAAGCTTTTTCAGTGTTTTCATCCCTTGTTCTTTGGGAAAGTATAGTTGATATTAGTACCTGAAATACTTTTTTATCAGCCGATGATTTTATTTTAATATCTCTTCCATATCTTTCTTTCAAGAATTTGATTAATTCTGTAACAACAAGATTTTTCCTCATAAAATTTATGAGTAATTTTAGAATTTATCTATCTTTTATTGTTACCATTTATTCATCAATAACAAAATATGCTTCTTTCGGTACTTTCACTGAGATAACAGGTGCCAATGCAACTTCTATTTTTTTTATCCTTTCATCATCTTTGAATGGATCTTCATCGTTTCCAGTTTCCGTTAAATATGTCATCAGTCTATGAAGTTGTGAAAACATTTTACCTTTATCTGTTGTCAAAAAGTTAGTTTTTCCTTCATGCTTTTCTAGTTTAGTTAAGTTAGCATTTTTAGTTAATTCTAAGTATTTTTTTGTTTGATTGAAACTTAAATTGCATACGTTCATTATTCCTGTTTTTCGTATACCATCAGCAGCTGCATTGGTTATATCTTCTAAAATACTATATTTAGTCCTATTTTCGCCCGTAAAGGAATAAACTTTTTTGAATCTTAAAGATTCAAGTGAATTGTTTACAGAATTTAATGAAGACAATGTAGTTTGAATTAGATCCTTTAATTCACTATCAGCATACGGGTCTTTATCTTTACCAGTAGTAGACAATGTGTTTAACAATGAATAAACATGTGTAAAAACTTTTCCTTTTTCTGTAGCATTATACTTTTTTCCATCAAAAGTTAAAAAATTCGTGTTTTGAACTTTTTTTAAATAATCGTTCAATTGATCGAAGCTTAAATTGCATCTGTACATTATTTGTGTTTTAACGCAACCTTCTTTACAAAGATCAATAATTTCGTATAAAATATCTTCATAATATCTTCTCGCTTTATCTTTTGTTTTTGGTACAAACATTCCGATAACCTGAATGTCTTTTTTATGAAAAGTAAAATTTAAATAACTGATAAAAACGCTGAGAAAAACTTTATTAAGTTGTCCGACATCATCTCTATTGCTTTACGTTCATGTCTCAACGACATATCAGTATATTCCTTTCGTGTTTAGGGGTTATTCTATGGTTTTTGAACTGTTGACAAATAAACTACAAGAAGTGGTCAAGAAAAGAGGTTTTAAAGAGCCTACTCTAGTCCAAAAGTTGGGAATACCACCGATTATTTCTGGAAAAAACGTTCTGTTGATAGCTCCTACTGGCGTTGGCAAGACAGAAAGTGCCATGCTACCTATATTCGACGAGTGGATAAAGAAGAAACCCAAGCCTATAAGCATCCTTTACATAACTCCATTAAAAAGTCTAAACCGTGACATGTTGAAAAGATTGCTCTGGTGGGGCAATGAACTGGATATGGACATTTCTGTCAGACATGGAGACACATCTGCATATGCCAGGAAGATGCAGGCTGAAGTCCCGCCAGATTGTTTGATAACAACACCAGAAACTCTACAAGCAATATTGCCAGCGAAGAAAATGAAAGAACATTTGAAAAACGTTAAGTTTGTTGTAGTCGATGAAGTCCATGAATTAGCATCATCTAAACGAGGCACACAGTTAACGATAGCTTTGGAAAGGTTGAGGGAGTTGTGCGGTGATTTTCAAATCATTTCTCTATCAGCAACGATCGGTTCTCCAGAAAAAGTCGTCAATTTCATTTCTGGCGGCAGACCGATGGAAATAGTTAAGGCTATTGAGACAAAACAGATAAAAATTCAAGTCATCAACCCTAGACCTATTCCTTCAGATATTAACTTGGCAGAGACAGTCTTCACTAACAGGTTGACTGCAGCTAGGTTGAGAACAGTTTACGATTTAATCAAAAATCACACTTCTACTCTCACGTTCACAAACACTAGAGATTTTGCAGAAATTCTAACATCAAGGTTAAAACAAGCCTATCCAAGTTTTCCTGTTGAAAACCATCACAGTAGTTTGAGTAAAGAAGTCAGGATAAGAGCGGAGAACGATTTCAAAGATCAGAAGTTGAAGAGTATCGTTTGTACATCCTCACTAGAATTAGGTATAGACATAGGTTCCATAGATTTTGTCATCCAGTACATGAGTCCAAGGCAAAGTTCTAAAGTTATCCAGCGTATTGGCAGGTCTGGTCATGAACTAAAAAGAATTTCGGACGGTGTTATCATTTCTACTGACACTGATGACACGTTTGAATCTGCAGTCATAGCTAGACAAGGGATGTCTGAACATCTAGAACCGATGAACATTCATGAGAATGCTTTGGATGTTTTGGCACACCAAATTGTCGGGATAACTAGAGATAAGTACAGGATAACTTTAGATGAAGTTTATAAAATCGTTAAAAGAGCATACCCGTTCAAGGATTTAACGAAAGAACAATTCATGTCTGTTTGTAGACAATTGAACAACTTGAGTTTTATTTTCATGAATGAGGATGATACGATCAAAACATCAAGAAAGGGACTTTTGTATTATTTTGAGAATTTGAGCACTATTCCTGATACCAGAAGTTATTTTGTTATCAACACGATGTCTAATGAGAAAGTTGGAAGTTTAGATGAAGAATTCGTTGCCATGCATGGACAGGAAGGCGTGACGTTCATCATCAAAGGAGAACCTTGGCAAATAGTAACAATCGATGGGAGAAGAATCTTTGTAGAACCTTCTGGCGATGTCGATGCAGCGATACCAGGATGGGAAGGAGATCTTATGCCTGTTCCTTTTGAAGTAGCTCAAGAAGTTGGTTCTCTAAGAAGACTAATTGCAGACATGCTGCTTGAAAAAGTAAACAAAGATGAAGTTTTAGAAGAAGTGAAAAGAAAGTATCCGGTTGATGATAGTTCTGCTAAGAAGATGATTGGTTTAATCGCAAAACAATTGAATTATGGTGTGATACCGACTGATAAGAAAGTTTTGATTGAAAAACAAGACGATGTTTTGATTATACACACTTGCTTAGGAACAAAAGGGAATGAAACTCTCGGTAGAATGTTGTCGACAATACTAGCTGCTAAGATTGGTTCTGTTGGTTTGAAAACTGATCCTTACCGTATCATATTGCATTTACAGATAATGGATACTGATTTGATTGAAGATGCTCTGTTCAAGACTAAGCCTGAAGAATTTGAGTCATTGCTCGAATTAAACCTATCGAATTCTCGTTTGTTCCAGTGGAGGTTCATTCACGTCGCTAAAAGATTCGGAGTCATAAGAAAAGATGCTGATTATGGACAATCTTGGCTAAGCAGGATAATCGACCTATACCAAAAAACGCCTGTTTGGGAAGAGACTTTAAGAGAGATAAAAACAGATAAACTGGATGTTACTGCCGTGAAAGATTTCCTTGAGAAGATACAGAAGAAAGAGATTAATGTCATATTCAAAGAAGGATTGTCTCCTATAGGGAAATTAGGTATAAAGAAAAAAGCTGAATTGATCGGACCAGAGAAAGCTGAATTGCAAGTGTTGGATATTTTTGAGAATAGGTTAAACGAAAAGAAAGTAATGCTGGTTTGTATGAATTGTGGAGATTGGACGAGAACTTTCAGAGTTAAAGATTTACCAGAAGAAATAAGATGCGATAAATGTAAAGCAAAGTTGATTGCAGCAACTAGGCCAAGTTGGACTCAAGCTCAACATATAATAAAAAAGAAATTAAAAGGGAGTCCGTTGACGGTTGAAGAGATGAGAAGGTTTGATGGACTCGAGAAGATTTCTGATTTGGTTATTGTTTATGGACCAAGAGCTGTTAAAGCTTTGGCTGTTCGTGGAATTGGACCGAAGACTGCCACTAGGATCTTGAGGGGAATGTATGAGACTGAGAAAGATTTTGTCAAAGCGTTGTTGAATGCTGAGAGACAATTCATAAGGACTAAAAGATTCTGGGGATAAAAATTTTATATCACATAAAAATATAGCAATATTAATCTTTGAGTCTAAGTTTTTCGCCCTTCAAGAAATTTGCATCGAACAAGTCTAAGCTTTTAACTCTCCCAAAAATCATCGGTACATCATCTGAATCTGCCAATGCTACAGGAGCCTTAAATTCTTTGTCATTAATTCTGATTTTTAAATTGTGTATGTAGGCTATCAATCTTACCCCAGGGACAACTCCTTTTATTTCTATGTATCTACCTTTTGTTATATCTTCAACGAGTAAGTCCCCTATAAATCTGGGTAAAACACAAAAGTCAGCACCAGTATCCGCAAGGACTTCATCTAAAGTTATCCATCGGTTCTTCCGAGCAGAGAATATTTCTAATAATATACGCGGTCTTTTAATTCCTTCGAACACATCACTTTCTTCTTCTCTATAAGGAAATTCTATATCCACAAACACACCAATACTTTCTCTTTAGTCCGCCAAGCAATAGCAAGTTTTTTCTTTGGGTATTTCATAGTTAATTCATCAAAAGCTTTCTCAGGATTCAAGCCCTTCCAAACCTCTTTTCCATCGATTTTTATCACATATTCAAACCTCTTTTCCATCACTGCCACCTTTATAGAATACTTATTCTTTATATTTTAAATATTAAATTCTATCATATCAGTGATTAGTTTGTAAAAACTTTGTTGAATACTGAGAGACAATTCATCAGGACGAAAAGATTCTGGGAATAAAATCACAAAATATTTCTTAACTTTTCTTGCGATTTTATAATATCTTCATTCCTTATATTTTTTATTATAAGTTTCATTTTAACTAGAAAGTCCTCTGCCTTCTTAAGCAAATCTACCGCAGATGTTTTTGTGAGAATAAAATCCACATAATACTGCTTATCTATACGTTCTTTCTTCGCAAATTTTATTGTTTTATGTAAGTCAATTCTTCCGAATAAATTTTTAAACAAAATTATAGAACCGGAATGATTCTCACACTTTACACCAACCTTGAAGAGTAAGGCTGTAAGAGAATTGTACATAGTATAATACGACATAGAAACAGAATTTTCATACAAATTATTTTGCAACAAAATTTTTGCGGATTTTAAGCTGTCATCTGCTTTTTTTATGTATGAATTACAAACATCTTCAGAAGGTTCGACTATTTCTAATTTACCTTGTTTCTTCAATTTAATCAAAAAATTTGATTTTTTCATAGAATTCTTCAACTCCTTTCAATAACACATGTTCTTTGATTATTTCTCTTATCAATGGAGAATTTAGGTTAAAACTTCCAATTTTTACACTTATTCTGGAATGAATAGATTCTAATTCATCTTTTACTTTTCTGTTGTTTGTTTCTACGTAAATGTCTATATCGCTGTCTTTCTTTACAGTAAATTTAGCGTAACTGCCAAATATTATTATTAAATTCTCATGACATTCTTTTAGAATGTCTTCTGCTATCACAGTAATTTCTGGGTATTTTTTTAGTAGTTTTATCTGTTTGTAACGTTCTGCATTAAATATATAATTTTTAGCTTGCAGGTTCTTTTTTATGAAAAATACCTTGTTTTTGCCTTCTAATTTGTAATCTATAACATTCTCTTTAACTAACTCGTTAAGTCTTCTTAAGACAGTTGAATGAGATTCTACTAAGTTTTTGGCAATTCCCCTTACGTGATTATCTCCTTTGATTAGAAGTAGTATTATCTCTAACTCTAAATTGTTTCTTTTTTGAACCATATGTATCATATTTGAACCACTAATATATAAAGTTTTTGTTGAACGCTGAGAGACAATTCATAAGTACGAAAAGATTCTGGGGATAAAAATTTTCACAAGAGGATGCCAGGTTGAGAGCAAGTGTGAAGGGCCTTGCGCTGTTTAAAAAATATAATAAGGATAAGAATTAACGGACTTCGATTACCTTCAATCCAGTCTTAGTTATGTCGAACGGATGGATGTAGATAGAATGATTAGTCCTCCTCATTTTTCTTATCGTTAAGGTCCTTTTATACTCTTCTGAAATAGGCGTAAAGTCAAGTTTTATTACGGCATCAGCGATGAACTCTACTATTCCTCCACCGCTCAATGCTTCTGAAGTTTCTGGCACAGTTCCTGTGATCAAAGAAGTCACCCCTAATTCCTTTAACTTGTCCATCAGTTGAATCAAAGCTACTCTACTCAGGTATTCGTCTTTGATGAACATCTCGATGATCGAAACAGAGTCCAGCACGAGTCTTTTTGCGTTTATCTCCCTTATGGCTTTGATTATAGTGTCCATGATCTGGAAGATGTAAAGCTTGACGTACCTGCCCAAATCTTCCCCAGTCGTTACCGTGCTAGGGATCTGTGGCCTGATCGGCAAGAACTTTATGAGCCCCCTCTGCTCCAAGAGTGTAAAATCCCAGCCGAACATGGCTGCTATGTCGTTCTTGATGTCTTCTTCTCTCTCTTCTGTAGTTACGTAGAGGCCTGGGTCACTCCTTAAAGCACCCGCGTACAAGTAGGATGCGCAGAAAGCAGTTTTTCCTGTTCCTGTTTTACCGGTTAGCAGGGTAACGCTTCCTTTAACTAAGCCGCCTTCCATTTTAGCGTCCAAGCCTTCTACTCCTGTTGAAAATCTTTCTATCATTTAAATAAATAATACTGATTCTTGTTAATAACTTTTTTCATTTGATGAAAATATTCAACAAAAAACCCAAATCAGATTAGTTTTTGTTCTAGGAAAAGAAAGTATAATTATGAAAGTTAAAGTGATTAAGAAAAAGAAGGAAGAAGTTGAAAAAGAAGAAAAAGAAGTAACAACCTTTAAATTCATTCTCTCTAATAAAAACTTCTGTGAATTATAGTGTTCAAATCACACTCCCGCACCACTATAAAATCTTTACCCAATAAATCTCAGCATGTACCTGCAGTATTAGGATTCTCACCAGTGCAATTGTCATAGAAAAGCAGCTTGCCGTTGCAGTCATACCATCCTTCGCTCCTTGTGCCTATCTGATCGCATGTCCTCTTGCATTCTCCCTTCTTGCATGTGGTTAATTGAAAGGTATCATTATGAAAATCAAAGATAATGTGCCATCTAAGAATACTGTATGACAGTTTCCTGTTTTTTTTCTTTCTTGATTTTTTCTCTTAATTTTTTTGGTAATGACTTGACAGAAGTTGATGTTTTTAAAATTCCGTTCTTCATCCATCTTGCCATGGATAAAGGATGAAGCCTTTGTTTAATTAATGTTGATCTCTCTTCATTCTTTCTCTTGAGGTCAGACTTCAGTCTAAGAATCTTCCCTTGTTTTTCAATCATTATCGACGTGAATGTTTGCTCGTCTATCTTCCTCA
>CAZRNP010000031.1:1867-12570 GCA_964601485.1 uncultured archaeon | reverse complement strand
AGTTTATTCCCCCTAATTTTGGTAATGAAGTGATATCTGCAAACGTGATTGTGGTCGGGCCCAGTAATAGCCTAAATTACAAGATTGATTTTATACCACATGAGCCTAGAGTAACCAGTGGGACTGTTGGACTATGGCATTTTAATGAAAATACAGGCACTACAGCCACTGACTCTTCCAGTAACCATAATTATGGAACCTTGATGAATGGACCTAACTGGGTTGATGGGAAATTCGGAAGAGGTTTACAATTTGATGGGTTTGATGATTATGTAGACATTCCCGATATTTCTTTTTCTGTTCCAGATGAGATAACTATCAGTGCTTGGATCTATCCTTTAGAATTTAAGGATTGGCCAGGTATAGTCAAGTTTCAAGGTTGGGGTGATAGAATTTGGTTTGGGGAAACAAGTAGCGGTACTTGGACTCTTGGTTACAACATAAATACTGCTGGGTGGAGTTTTGTTCAAGCTTCTTTAGGACCGACAAATACTTGGTATCATGTAGTTGGAACAATCAAAGGTAAGAATATGACATTATATGTTAATGGAGGATTAAAAACAAGTGGTGAACATGCCTATGTCTTTAATTGGGGGGATATAAACGCAAACATATGGGTTGGAACTGACGGTGGATCTCATTTTTTCAACGGTATGATAGACGAAGTTGTGATTTACAATCGAGCCTTATCCCAAGAAGAAATTCTAGACAGCATCTACGGATAATCAAAAAATTATATTGTAATTCTATCTACCAATTCTTTTAATAACTTTATTCAGAATTAATAAATGTGGTGTGAATGACCGTAGAGATAGCTTTGTTAGGAAAACCATCATGTGGAAAGAGCTCTTTCTTCAAAGCAGCGACGATGATAGACGTTAAAATCACTGGCATTCCATTCTGCACGATAGAACCAAACATAGGGATATCATATGTTATTGTAGATTGTGCATGCAAAAGGTACAACGTTAAATGTAACCCTAAAAACGGTATTTGTAAAGATGGGAAAAGGTTTATCCCTGTTAAATTAATAGACGTTGCTGGTCTGGTTCCTGGTTCACATGAAGGCCGAGGTTTAGGAAATAGGTTTTTGGATGACTTGAGGCAAGCTTCTGTTTTAATCCATGTAGTCGACTGTTCTGGAACAAGGGATGCTGAAGGTAGGATAACGACAGGTTATGACCCAAGTTTTGACATAGGATTCTTAGAAAAAGAAATAGACCTTTGGTTTGCTGGTGTGATTAAAAAAGCGATAGAAAAGTTTGCCAGAATTTCAACTTCGTCTCAACCTGACTTAGTTCAAATTTTATCAGAGAACTTGAGTGGGTTGCAAATAAACAAAGAACATATTAGACTGGCATTGGAGAAGAGTTCTATAGGAGACATAGAAAATTTTGCGACTGTCATTAGAAAAGTTTCCAAACCAATCGTTATTGCCGCCAACAAAATAGACATGAAACCCTCACAGGAGAATTATGAAAAGTTGAAAGAGAAACATAAAGATTTGTTGATGGTACCGACTAGTGCTGAGTCTGAGATTGCCCTGAAAAAGGCGTCTGAAAAGGGGTTGATAGAGTATTTACCTGGGAATGATTTTAAAGTTGTTGATATCTCTAAATTAGATGAAAGACAGAAGAATGCATTGGATACAATACAGAACGAAGTGATAAAGAAATACGGCTCGACTGGTGTACAGGAATGTTTGAACAGAGCCGTTTTTGATAAGTTAAACTACATAGTCGTTTATCCTGTTGCTGACATCAATAAACTCACTGATAATAACGGTAATGTTCTACCAGATGCTTTCTTGGTTAAAAAAGGGACGACGTTGAAAGAGTTCGCATTCTTATTGCATTCTGACATTGGTGAAAAGTTTATCGGCGGGCTAGAAGCTAAGACTAAACGTAAGCTTGGAGCTGATTATGTCCTCCAGAATAACGATGTTGTCGAGATACTCTTCCAGAAAAGATGACTCATCTTTTAGATTTCCTTATTTCAACTGTCCTATTACTCAATGAATTTACCAGGTCTTCGATGGGGGATTTTAGAATAGCTTTTATGTTTGAAGGCGTAAAGCCTACTTTTCTGCATATTTTTTCAACGCTCATCGATTGTTTTTTCATATCTGCCAGGGCTTTTCCAACCCTGAATTTGTAGAATGCAGCGATGTTCTGGTCGAAATTCCATCCTTTTTCTTCTAAACTGTGCATTTCTTCGATGAACTCACTGAATTTACCGTTTGTGTTCGCGTACAATTTTATCAAGTCGATGAGTTCCCTGCTCTCTAAAGTCAGCTGGTTCAAATTCTTTGCAATGAGTTTAAACTTTCTGTTTATGTTTCTGTTCTCATTCTCTATTTTTTTCGAAAGTTCTTCTATTGCTGTTCTATCTGCACCAGTTTGAATTGGTTCGGGGTTTAAGTCTTCAATTTCTGTTGTTTCTGGGAATTTAACGTCTGATACATCTGTTTCTTTAGTTTTAACATCTGGCATATCTGTTTCTTCAGTCTTAGTCCCTAGTACAGTATCAACATCAAAAGACGGCATTGGTTCGTCCCATTTTGATTGTATGTCATTCAACAAGTCAACCTTTTCTAAATCTTCATTTTTCTTTTGTTTAAAACCAAACATTATTAATCACTTATTATTTTTTGATTCCTTACACTTAAAATTAATTCTTTTATCAGATTAAGAAGTTTTTTGTAAAAATAATTTGCAACTAGTTTTTAAAATATGAACGATAGTTTTATTATTAAATGGCGCTAAATATCAATTATAAGCGATGTTGATTAATTTACACTTTTAAAAATAGTTGCAAAATGGTGATGATTAGTGTTAAGAGGAGATGAGTTGAGAGAAAGAATTTTTGAGATAATCTCTAACAAATGGCCAACTTATGTTCGTGGTGTGATAGAGGAGTTGGGTTGGGATAGGGAGAATATATCCAATGTAACTAAAGTTAAGTACCATTTTGATCAACTGGCCAGGGACGGTAGGATAAGAGTCAAGAGAATCGATCGTGCTCTTGTTGCTTGGCCCGCTGATGTCGAAAGGTTGAGAGTCGTTCATGACTTTATAAAAGGAATGTAGGAGGAATTGAAAATGCCAAAAAATGTGTTTGCTGGTGTTGGTATTAGTAAAAATGATGATCCGTTTGTTGCAGGTAAGGAAGCCGTTGAAAAAGCAATTAATGAAATGAAAAAACGAGGTGGAAAAAAACCTACTTTTGGTATAGTTTTTTGTTCTGGTGGGAAATATGGAAAAGATGATAAAACTCTTCAGAAATTGGTCGATGGTGCTCATTCTATTTTTGAAAATGTTACATGGTTTGGTTGTACAACTGCCGGTGAACTAAGTAATTATGGTTTTACAGAAAATTCCTGTGTAGCAATGGCAGTTGAATCAGAGTACATTCATGTAGGCATCGGCATCGAAAATAATACGAATGATAAACCGAAAGAAGCTGGAAAACAAGCAACAAAACAAGCTTTGAACAGTATAAAAGTCGATGAATACGTTGAACCCTATATTCGTTACTTAGCAGAAAAAAAATTACCAATGTATGAACTAGTTAAAATGATACCGTATTATGTTCTTATGTTCACTACTGGTTTTACAACTACAAAAAGGGGAAACGAAGATGATGTTGTTGAAGGAATAATTGATGTTATCGGTCCAAGAATTCCAATTTTTGGTGGAAGTTCTGCAGATGATCTAAATCTAAAAAAAACTTACATTTTTTGTAATGGTAAAATCTATGATAATTCAGTATTAGTAGCTTTAATAAGTACTGGTCTTAAAATAGGGTTACGCGTAGAACATGGGTATATTCCTACTGAAAAATCTATGTTTGTGAACAAAGCTAAGGATTACATAGTTTATGAATTAAATGGGGAGACAGCCTTCGATAAATATGCAGAAATACTGGGAAGAAAAAAGGAAGAAATTTGGCCGGCATCGATGAAATTACAACAATTAGGTCCAATATCAACTGCTTTTATGGGCTTTGCGAAAAATCTTGGTGTGGATGTAATGAAACTCAGTCCAATCATCGAAATAAACTGTAGTACACCACTAGCATTGTGTGAATACAAACCTTATGTAAAAGGCCGTTTTTGGGTAAAAACTATAGATTCTGTTGTTGATGGCAAATACATAAGATTTACAGAGAAGGTGCCTCAGGGAACAGCGTTATACTTAATGAAAACCACTAATGAAAAAAGTCTAACAGCAGCACAAGAATCCGTTAAGGGAAGTCTAAAAGAAGCCGGAGAAGAAGGAGCATTCGGAGTCGTAATCGACTGCGCTCTACATAGATGGTTCCTTGGTAAACATGCGAAACACAGTACAGAATTAATGGAGAAAACTATGAAGAATATACCATTCATTGGAATGTTCAGTTATGGTGAGATTTTAGACGGAAAACATACTTTAAGTGTTGCATCAATGGTTGTTGGAGAAAAATTGGTCATTTCAGGTAAACCTTAAAACTTGAAGATGATAAAAATGAACATCGCTTACAGGTTGATTGAACATCCAGACCCGTTCAACATGGACCCTATAGAAGCAAAAGAAATTAGATTGCAAGCGATTAATGAATTCTTCGAGCATCATTTTGAAAATAGCCCATTATACAGTGATTTTTGTTCTTTCATGGGAATAAGACCAGAAAATTTACAGGAATACGAGGACCTATCTAAAATTCCATGGGTTCCTTCTTCTTTTTTTAAAGCAATCACAAACTTTGAGGATCCAGATAAAGTTAAGAAATTGGCGAGTGTGGATAATATAATCAGAAGTTTTAGTACTAGCGGGAGTACAGGAGAACCTAGTCTTTATCCATTTGATGTTGAAAGCTTAAAGATTGTGAATGAGTCGAACAGTAAAATATTCTATCATGTTGGTGAAATAAGAGAATCGGACTTTGTAACTATGCTTACTCACCCTCCCTACGCATCAGATACAGGAATGGTGCAAGGGATGTTCTTGGCATTAAAAGGTATATTTTGGAACGAAAGTCAGATAGAATTCGCAATAGAAAAGGGAGAGATGGACTTGAAACATCTGAAAGATATCCTGTTGAAACCTAGAGATAGGGTAAGACATACATATGGTCCTCCTTTTGCGTATAATGATATATCAGATCAGATGATACAGAAGAATATGGAAATAGAACTCGATGAAAATAGCAAAGCGTTCATTACTGGTGGTTGGAAGAGGATAAAGGGCGAGGTTACGAGAGAATCCTTAAACGAAAAAATACAAAAGGCTTTCGGCATATTACAAAAAAATATTAGGGATGGTTATGGACTCACTGATATAATGTCGATTTTTCTGGAGTGTGAATTCCATAGAAAACATGTTCCACCGTGGTTGCATATTTCTGCCAGAGAACCACAAGACAAAGATTTAACGAAAGAAGTGAAGAAAGGGGAGAAGGGAGTAGCAGTTATAATCAGTCCGATAATTGAATCTTACCCTGCTGTCGTGGTACCTGGAGATTATATCAGGATTACACATGATTACGAAGAAAAATGTGAATGTGGAAGGAATGGAGCCACGATAGAGTTTGTTGGAAGATATGAAGATCCAGGGAGGGGTTGTGCCCTGAGAGAGGAAAGACTGATTAAAAATATGGGAATATTGAAAGTGGATTGAGTTCAATGAAATTAAATGACTCTAGCTTTGAAGAGAATCGTTATTCAGTATATTTTTTACCTGGATTCAAAGAGAAAGAATTAGACATTAAAACTATAGAACATGATGATAAAAAATTCGATGTTCCATCGATTAATGTAAGCTCGTTGAAAAAATGCTTCGAATTTTTGAAGTTTTCTAGAGAAAAATTTCTGTTAAAAAAATCTAGAAACCAAATTAATGATGTATTGAGTAGAAGTATTGAATTGTGGCTTAATCCATCTAAACTCAGAACTTTGGCTGAACGTGCGATGAAATTTTCTCCTCAAATGAATGAAAAGATTTTAAATGAAATGATGAGTAATTTCAAGAAAGATTTATCTAAAGTGGAAGTATCGGAAAAGGGAGATGACACAGAGTTGGTTGTTTGTGTTCATGGGGAGATTCCTGGTCCAGGCACACTCACTATTATTCAATCCTTACTGAACAAATCTGCGATTTTCTGTAAAACGCCTTCGATTTTCACAGTTTTGTTTGCTCAATCGATTGCAGAAATCGATAAAGATGTAGCGAATTGTGTAGCAGTCGCTAATTGGGAGAGTAGTAAACCAGAGAATAAAGATTTAGAAGAATATATTTTTAGGGAGAGAACTAAAAATGACATTGTCACTTTTTTTGGAAATCCTGAGATGAGTGAAAACATTATAAAAAATTTAAACCCAACTACCAGATTCATTTCTTTTACTCATGGATTAAGTTTGGGTATTATCGATAAGGGGATGTTAACCAAGAAAAAGGCTGAAGAGATAGCTCTAGATGCTGCTCTTGCTGTAGCTATGTACGATCAGTTAGCTTGTTTCTCCCCACAGATTTATTATGTTGAAAAAGGAGGTGAGATATCACCAGAAGAGTTTTGTGAAATACTTGCCCGAAAAATGCATGAAGTTGAGCTTAGACTACCTCGGGGTAACCTTTCTCCTGATGAATCTGCAAGGATGAGCACGAAGATGCATACTTATAGACTTCAAAATTTAGCTGGGATGTTGAAATTATATGAAATACAAAATGATGGAAAAACAGTAGGAGGAGTTATTTATCAAGAAGGTAAAAGAGTCGAGCCTTCTCCTTTGTATCGTGTGATAATAGTAAACTCTATTGGTAATGTTTTAGAAGTTCTAGACTTGATTGAGAGTAAATCTAGTCATGTTCATACAGTTGGAATTGAATTGGATGAAGGAAGGAAGGCGGAATTAATCGGTAAATTCAAGAAATATAGTTTCACTAGAATTACCCGAGTTGGGGAGATGTACAAACCATCCATCCTAGATTACAAGATATTCTAATATGGTTACTTTGATTAATATTTCCTTCCCTACCCATTAAGATTATTAAAATAGAAGATAAAATATTAATGATTATATGAGAACAAAACATACCTATGTTGTCCTAATAGATTTACCTGAAGTATTGCCGTTCGAATTTAAACTAACTAAAACAAAACCAGATGGTTTAGATGAACTTGATGGCGAAGCTAAGAAATCAGAAGAAGAATTGTTTAAATTTGTTACAAGATTAGAAAAACATTTCAAAGAAGAATTCAGTTTTATTGGTGAAGATATAATCGGTGAAAAGTTCTACAAGAGATTCCTGTTCAAAAAAGACGGTTTTCTGGAAATCATGTACCAGCCACCAGCAGCTCTGATAGGACATTTCATCGAACCGAATAGAGCTAAGGCATTCGCCAAATCTTTAGAAAAAGTCATTGATGAGACTGTTAAAGAAAATAAAACAAAAATGATACTTAAAAATTTAATTGAAGTCAACACAGAAAAAGAAGAACCATTAACCTATGAAAAATGGGGTAAATTAACGAAGATTAGAGGTCTGGTATCAGAATGATCTCTGCATTCCTTTCTAAACTTCTAACGACTAGACAAGCCTCTTTCACTGAGGAAGGTATAGAGATTTTTGACTTGAACTTCAACATGCAACCCTTGTTAAGTTTGGTTAAATTTCAGAATGAAACAAAGGATGGAGAAAAGATGGAGAAATTAGGATATTTTATCTCGGAATCTATAATCACTCATTTCAAGAAAAGGTTTGCGATAGAAGAAAAGAAGATGACAAACTTGTGGACAAACATATTCGATCTCAGCGGTTTTGGTAAAGTTCAGGTCGTGGATGTGACGAAAGAAAAAACTATACTTAAATTAGAAAAGAGTAATTTTGCTAGACTTTATGTGGAAAATTATGGAATTCAAAAACAACCGGTTTGTCACCTACTTGCGGGAGTGTTCAAGAACTTCATTGAAAAGACGGGTGGGAATAAAGTTGAAGTAAAAGAAACGAGTTGTATAGCGATGGGAAACAGAGTTTGCACTTTTGAATTAGCAACTATGAAATAACTTTTATACCCCTGTCACTTATTTCGAACGGATGAACGTTCAAGTCATGTGATGTCCTTCTCATTTTCTCGATATGGATGGTTCTTGGCGTCCCCATTCCAAGGTTAGCCCCGCACGTCAATACGATAACACCGTCAACCATGAATTCTTCAACGCCAAACCTGCTTAAACTTCCTGTACCTTCTTCTATTTCTGATATGATTAAGGTAGTTACACCTATTTTCTTAATTTCTGCGAATAAACGACCTAGATTATACCTTATATCCCTCTTTTTATCAGCATACTCGCATATCATCGTTATAGAATCTATGACAAGTCTTTTTGCTTTAACTTCTTTTACATTCCTGATTATTGTGTCGACTATTTTTTTCATGTTTTGTGGTTCAGCATAAACTATTCGAAATTGTCCTAATTGTTCTGCATTGGTGAAATCTCGACCAAAAGCAACAACATCTTTCTTTATTTCGTCTGCTGTCTGTTGTAATGTGATGTAAACACCATTCTCTCCCAAACATAGTGCATTCCAGATGAACTGTGTACAGAATAGTGTCTTTCCAGTCCCAGCTTCTCCTGAAACCATTACGATAGAATTCGGTATAAAACCACCACCAATAAGCTCATCAAAGCCTGGAATACCCGATGGTACTCTATAACCGTTTCTTTTAATAGGTTCTATTGGTTGTTGAACTAAAGGTTGCTGTTGAGTGGGTTGTGGCTGTTCAGTCAGGGGTTTTGATTCTGTCCGAGAAAAGATATTGAATTGTTCAGTTAACGGTTTTTGTTCTAATGGAGAAACAGATCTTTTCATGGACAATAAGTCAAATTTTTCTTTTTCATTAATCGGTGTTTTATTAGGTTCTTCCATGATAATAATTTCTTTAGCCACAATTTAAGTTTTTGTTTTTAAAGTTTACCCCCTGACTTTAACCATTATAAACATTTTTTAATCGATAAGTGAATTTAAATTTATTCCGTACAAATTAGTATGTATGCCAAGAGTCATCTTAAAGAATTTTATATTGAACGATGGTACATCTAATATACAAGTGTCATTATTGAAAGATTTAGAGAATAGGTTTAGGGGAAGAGTAGAATTCGAGTATTTGAATGCTAATGATAATGAAAGTTTAGTATCCAAGTACAAGATAAAAACTTATCCAACAATAATCATCGAATGTGATAGTAGGGAGAAAGAAAGGTTCACTGGACTAACACAACAACTATTCCTTAAGAAAGCTTTAGACAAAGTGTTGAGTGAATGTAGATGAAGTTCTTTAGAGAAACTATAGAGTTGAACACTAAGAAGAGTTTCCAGTACATCAACATCAGTGACAAGGTACAAGATATAGTGAATAGATCCAAGATAAAAGATGGTATGGTTTTTGTAAATACTGCGCACAACACTGCGACTGTTATCCTACAAGAAACTGATTCATCCATACATGAAGACACGAAAGAGATGATAGAAGAATTGATTCCTTTGGACAGGAATTACCGACATACTTACGAAGGAAATGTAAACGCAACGAGTCACATAAAGAATCAATTGATCGGAAACTCTAACCTAACGATTCCAGTGAAAGATGGTCAACTCGTTTTAGGAACATGGCAACAAGTTTTTTTCTTAGAATTGTTAGAACCAAGAAGGAGAGAAATCGTTATAACGATTATCGGTGAATAGTGTTAAACTCTGACAACAATTTTCTCACTTCTTCTTTTTTGTCGTCATTAACTCTCACTATGACTTTACCACGGCCTGGTTGACCATAGACTATGGCCGTGTTGTTTTTTGCGAGCAATACAGCTGGAAATACTAATAAATCTTCTTCACCATCAACGATGACGACACTGTACTTTTCAAGAGCATTTTTAAGGATTGACCAAGATTCTTTTGATATTATTCCTGATGGATTACTGAGTGAGAATCGATCCTTGTATTTTCTAATCATTCCGTTAAAATAACGTGTCTTTTTTCTTTCGACTTTACCGTCGATTATTATGTTTTTCGGTTTATAACCATTCTCAAAAAAATCATGAGATACCTCATCACCGACACAAACTAAATTATCTAAATGCTGTTCATGGATGTAAGAAATCGTATCTTTTGTCACTGTTAAATTGTCTCCCTCGAAAATCGTCGACCTAGGTTTTTTCAAATCCTCACGTAACCTGTCTGCTATCGAATAATCGACTAGTATTTTGCCATTTCTATCTATCTCCCTATCCCTTATCCTAGAAGAAGATATTATCCTACAATCTTCAGCGTAAACGTATTGGACCGTGATTATGTCCAATGTTTTTAATCCTTTTTTCTTTCTTATGTTGTTGATCCTCTCACAAGTATGTTTAGTTTCTTCTGTTGCGATTATAGCATCCAAATCTTTCATCTCAATAGAAGGACCGAACACGTCTTCAATCGGAAAAATCTCATACTCTTTTCCGTATTTTTTAGCGAATTCTTCCACATTTTTTTTTCTTCTTTCATAAGGCCAGATAGAATTTTGGAACACTATTTTTTTCAACATATGAGGAGTCGTTATTCCTATTAATACTTTTTTAGCATATTGGAATGCTTTATCTAAGAAAGCTTCGTGACCGAGATGAAACCTATCGAACGTTCCCCCTAGTATAACTTTGTCATATTTCATGAAAAATAAAGAGA
>CAZRNP010000031.1:0-1767 GCA_964601485.1 uncultured archaeon | reverse complement strand
ATACATGCAAACGATAGAAAAGTCTTTTACTCAAAAGGAAGGTTGTTCTTTGCCACGCCACAACTTATAGAGAATGATGTTGAGAATAAGATTCTTGATTTGACTGATTATAACCTGATAATAATAGACGAATGCCATCGTTCTGTCAAGAAATACGCCTATACTTCTGTGATCGATCATTACTTTAAACAAGCTAAAAATTCTTTGATACTTGGCTTGACTGCTTCTCCTGGTGGAATCAAGGATAAGATAGAAGAAGTCAAGAAAAGTCTGCACGTAGAGGCTGTGGAAATTAGGACTGAACAAGACCATGATGTTCAACCATACGTCCAAGAAACAAAGGTAGAAAGAGTTTACGTTGAATTACCAGAAGAATTACAGAGAATAAGGACTTATCTAGAACAAGCTTACATCAAAAGGTTGGAATGGCTCATCACATCAAAACTCATCCATTCTATGAAAGTTACTAAAAGAGAATTGCTCGATTTACAGAAAGAGATAGGTAAGATGTATGAACAGACTAGAGACTTCATGGTTGCTAAAGCTTTGACAACGTGCGCTCAAGCTATAAAGATAGAACATGCTATCGGTCTGTTAGAAACGCAAGGCACCACACCACTGTACAAGTATTTTCTCGACTTGGAAAAGAATAAGAAATCAATGGCAACTAGAAATGTACTAAACGATCCAAAGGTTATCAATGCAATAAAAGAAACGAAAGAATTGTTTGTCAAGGGGATTGAACATCCAAAATTAGAGAAATTGATGGAGATAATAAAAGAAGAAATCAGTAGAAAATCGAGTTCAAAGATAATGGTTTTTGCAAATTATAGGTCTAGCGTGGAGAAGATTGTAAAAATCTTAGAATCTAAAAACATACAAGCAAGAGAATTCATCGGTCAAGCCGTGAAAGACGGTAAAGGTTTAAAACAAAAAGAGCAGATAGAGATCCTGAATGAGTTCGGGTATGAATTGTTCAACGTTCTAGTCGCAACAGCAGTGGGAGAGGAAGGATTGGACATACAAGAAGTTGACTTAGTCATATTCTATGAACCTGTACCGTCAGAAATAAGGAGTATACAGAGAAGAGGAAGGACGGGAAGGACAAAAATGGGGAGGGTGATATTCCTAATAACCAAAGGTACGAGGGATGAAGGATACTTTTGGAGTGCTTTCCATAAAGAAATGAAGATGAAAAAAATTTTGTACGACATGAAAGAAAAAAATATGAGTGTTAAGAAAGAGACATTGATGGATTGGGCTAAGTGAGTTAACAATTTACATATGCAGAATCTTTATTTTTACCATCAATACACAAAACATAATTTTTAGTACCGGGGTTATCTTTCCATGCACAGCTAGCTTGGAAGGAATCATAGTTTATTGTACCATAACATTTTGTGTCCCCAGAACATGAATCTTTGCTTATTTGATAAGTCTTATCGAGACAGTTAGAAATTAAAATTTTGGCCTTAACAGTACATTCACCCGTGGTTGATATTGAAAGTGAAGCTGCACATTTCTCCTTGAAAACAACTCCTAAAGTCTCGAAGAAATTCGTTCCTGTCGTGATGTATTGAGTAGAGAATGCTATTATGAAAATACCTAGAATTATCAGTATGAATGTTAAACCAATCTTAGATGCTTTGACTATATTGGGTTCCATTATATTCAATTAAACTTTTAATGTTTTATTCTTTCCCATTTTTTGAATAAAGTGTTCTTGTGAACAATCTTATGCATGTTATTATAAGGATAGAGCCGGAT
>CAZRNP010000030.1:0-13561 GCA_964601485.1 uncultured archaeon | reverse complement strand
AATAAAACATTATTTAAATATAAGGACATTATTTAAATGGTAAAAAAATGAAGAAAGAATCTTGCGGTGTTTTCGGTATTCTCTCATCGAATGAGAATGAAACATCTAGGATGATTTACAAAGGACTGCTTTCCATACAACACAGGGGACAAGATGCTAACGGTATTGCAGTCTTAAACGGTTCAAAACTTCGTTTAAAGAAGTTTATGGGCTTGGTCGCAGACACTATTACTCCTGATTTAATTGCTCAGATGAAAGGAAAAGTAGGTATCGGTCATGTTCGTTATCCGACTGTAGGCACTTCAACTGTTAAGGACGCACAACCGTTCAAAACAGACTATCCAAAAAAAGGTATAGTGTTCGCACACAACGGGAATTTAGTAAATTATGTGGGTTTAAGGAAAGAATTACTCGACCGTAAAAAGAGCCTGACATCAACTTGCGATGCTGAAGTATACATGCATATACTAGCTGAGGAAATGTCAAGGTCAAAGGATATAGAGGATGCTGTCCTAGGTTTGATGGAGAGAGTTGAAGGTTCTTATTCTACAGCATGTTTTACGATGGACGGGGAAATGTTTGTTTTTCGTGATCCTTTCGGTTTCAGGCCATTCTGTTATGGTGAGGATAAAGACACGAAAATATTCACTTCAGAGAGTGTCGCTCTAGAAACTAATCAGATTGAATTAAAATCAGATGTAAAAGCTGGGGAGCTCATAATTTGTGACAAAAATGGTAAACTAGAAAAAAGACAAGTTGTTTCCTGCAAGAATACAGCACATTGTATGTTTGAGTATGTTTATTTCAGTCGGCCTGATAGCATCCTTGATGGTAAATGTGTTTATGATGTTAGAGTCAGGCTAGGCGAGAGTCTGGCTAAGACTTATGCATCCGACGCCGACGTGATAATTCCAGTCCCCGACACTTCAAGGCCAGCAGCAGAAGGAATATCAAGAATAACAGGCATACCGGTCGCAGAAGGGTTGATAAAGAACCGTTACATCGGGAGAACTTTCATCATGCCCTCTCAACAAATGAGGGATGAGACTGTATATGCTAAATTGAACCCGATTAAATCTGTCCTGAAAGATAAGCACATAATCCTAGTCGACGACAGCATAGTCAGGGGAACAACGTGTAAAAAAATCGTTAATATGATTAAAAAAGCTGGTGCAAAAAAAGTCGATCTTTGGATCACATGTCCACCGATAGTTTCGCCCTGTTTCTATGGTATCGATATATCAACACACGGCGAGTTGATAGCGTTTAACAATAAAGTTCCTGAGATTGAAAAGATAATTGGTGCAGACAACTTATGCTACCAGAAGAGGGATTGTTTGATCGATGGAATAGGACATAAATCTTGCGACTTATGCATGGCTTGTTTGACTGGCGAATACAGAACACCTATAGCTCAAAGTATTGCTGACAAGATGAAGAACCAGACTTCACTCAAGAAAGTCAGGTATTGGGAAGCTGAGATGAGTTGAATGGAAAAAATTAGCATCCTAGTAGTGAGTTATGGTGCCAGAGCAGTCTCGATAGTAGACGCTTTTTCCCGTAGTCAAAATTATGGCATAAAATTCTTTATTGCTGATAAACAACGCAATCCTTTCAACGTAAAAATTGCTAAAGAACATGTTGTCATCCCTGATTTGAACATAAAAACTATTTCTGATTTTGCTAAGAGATATAAGAATGAAATTGATTTTGGAATAGTTGGACCAGAAGGACCGATTGTTGACGGTGTTAGAGATTTAGTAGAAAGAGAAACTAGCATTCCTGTTATATGCCCTACGAGAGAGTTTGCTCTCGAAGGGAGTAAAGTTGCACAACGTAAACTCATAGAAGAATGTTATCCTAAGGCAAATCCAAAGTTCAAAGTTTTTGATAAAAAGAATTACAAAAGTATTGCCGATGTAAAAAAAGATGTTTTCTCATGGTTAGATGAGTTTGACAATCAAGTCGCTGTTAAACCTGATAGACCCGCTACTGGAAAGGGTGTCGGTGTTTGGGGCGACCATTTCAAAACTCGTGAAGAATTGTTCGAACATTTTCTTTCTATATATGAGCAAGGTCCTGTGATAATCGAAGAGAAGATTGAAGGCGAGGAGTTTAGCCACCAATTTTTCTCAGATGGTAACCATTTAATCGAGACTCCTGCTGTAAGAGATTACAAGAGAGCTTTTGACTATGATAAAGGTCCCAATACTGGTGGGATGGGATCTTACAAAGATGTTGGTGAAACATTACCGTTCATGAGTAGACAAGATTGGGATGATGGTTTGTATATCGCAAATAAAATTTTTAGAAAATTGAAGGGTAGTGGAAGGAACACAGGATTGTGGGGTATTCCTTTGTACATGGCTTACACTGTTTCAAGTGATGGTTTGAAAGTTTTTGAAATCAACAGTAGAGGTGGAATGCCAGAAACACAGAACTTGATGCCGATAATGAAGGATGATTTTGTTGATGTTTGTTTAAAAATTATCGATGGGAACTTGACAAAAATTGATTTTGAGAATCAAGCGACTGTTGTGATTTACAAAGTACCTCCGACTTACGGTGGAAAAGAAAAAGAATTTACTGGTGATACAAAAATTGATTTAAGTGGCGCTTACAACCTTGAGAAAAAATATGGTAACAAAATCAGAACTTATCCATGTTCGATGGAATTGAGGAATGATGAAACATTTGCGTTAAAATCAAGAACTGTTTGTACTGTTGGAATTGGAGATAACATTCAAACTGCGAGAAAGATTGCAATCGATGGCATCGATGCGATAAAAGGCGCATCACTCTGGTACAGAAAGGATATAGCTTCTGAACAACACATAAGAAAAAGTATTGATCATGTTAAAAAATTAAGAGGTAATTGAAATGTCAAATTCGTGGATTAAATTTGTCGAAAAACAAGACCCTGTTATTGCTGACGCTATTAAAAATGAGTTGAAAAGAAAAAGGTTCGGCTTAGAAATGATTCCTTCTGAAAACTTTACGAGTATGGCGGTACTCCAGGCATTAGGGAGTATAATGACTGACAAGTATTCTGAAGGTTATTCACACAAGAGGTACTATGCTGGGAATGAGTTCATCGATGTAGCTGAAGATACAGCAATAGAACGTGCTAAGAAATTATTCGGTGTACCACATGCTAACGTTCAACCTTATTCTGGTAGTCCAGCAAACCAAGCTGTTTATATTGCTACTTGTAAACTCGGGGATGTTATAATGGGACAAAGCTTACCGGATGGTGGACATTTAACGCACGGATGGAAAGTTAATTTTTCTGGAATGCTCTTCAAGAGTGTTCAGTATCATGTAAAACAGGATGGATACTTAGACCTTGATGAAGTGCGTAGACTGGCTAGAGAGAATAAGCCGAAATTGATATGGTGTGGAGCAACTGCATATCCAAGAGAATTCCCTTTTGAAGAATTTGCAAAGATTGCTGATGAGGTTGACGCTTATTTTGCTGCTGATATTGCTCATATAGCTGGACTTGTAGTAGCAGGTGTTCACAAGAGTCCTGTTCCGTACGCGCATATAGTAACTACTACAACTCATAAAACTTTACGCGGTCCAAGAGGAGCGATGATAATGGTCACTCAAAAAGGATTAGATAAAGACCCTGAATTAGCTGATAAAATTGATAAAACAGTTTTCCCTGGTTTGCAAGGAGGACCCCATGATCATCAAACTTCTGCTATTGCTATTGCTCTGAAAGAAGCGATGAAGCCTGAATTCAAGGAATACGGGAGACAGATAGTGAAGAATGCAAAAGCTTTGGCAAAATCATTGATGGATAAAGGAATAAAACTTGTTTCAAATGGAACTGATAATCATCTCATATTGATTGACTTGACACCATTTGGTAAAGGTAAAGGAATTTTTGCAGAGTATGCGTTAGACTTAGCTGGAATTACTGTTAATAAAAACACAATTCCATCAGATCCTTCTTCACCATTCTATCCTAGCGGCATCAGGTTAGGAACACCAGCCTTGACGACAAGAGGGATGAAAGAAAGAGAGATGGAAATGATTGGAAGTTGGATTGCACAGATAATCGAAGAAGTAAAAGATTATGATATGCCTGAAAATAAAGATGTTAGGAATGAAGCAATAGAAAAATTCAAGAAAGAAGTTGTGAAAAACGAGAAAATAAAGAAAATGAAGAAAGAAGTTGTTGAATTGTGTAAAAAATTTCCTTTGTATCCTGATTTAGAATAAAGAATATAATATTATAACCTATAATTATTTCATGGGTTTCAAAGAATGGATCATTCCACAAGACAAGGTTTTCTTTAACCTTTTAGAGCAGCAAGCAGAATTGGCCTTAGATGCTGCTAAACTATTCCATAGCATGATAAGCAGTCATGAAATTTCTGAAAAAAATGTAAAGAAGATGAAGAAGATTGAACATGAAGGAGATGAAATCGTTCATGAGATGTTCCATAAGTTGAACAAGACTTTCATCACGCCCATAGACCATGAAGATATTTCTAAACTCACATCAACCTATGATGATATCTTGGATTACATAAATGCCGTTACCAACAAGATTTATCTGTTCAAGCTAGAAAACCCTGACGGTGTCATAAAAGATTTCGCTGATATAATAGTAAAACTCGTAAAAGAAGTGAACGGTGTTTTGGTCCATATAAGAAAAATAAAACAAGAAGAGATAGAAGAAAAATTCAAAGAAGTTCACAAGATGGAGAATGAAGCGGATGATTTATGCGATAATGCGATTGCAAAATTAGTGCAAGAAAAGGACGCTGTCAAGATTGTGATATATAAAGATATTTATGAATTCTTGGAAAGTATAACAGACAAATGCGAGGATGTTTGTTTAGTTATTCAAGACATTGTAATGAAAAATACCTGATTGAATGTTACCTTTAATATTGATTTTTGCTATAATACTTGCCTTATTTTTTTCATTCTGGACTGGGTTCACGGATGCTGCTTATGCAATCTCCACGATAATAGGTACGAGGACTTTGAAACCATATCAAGCTATCATATTGGCAGTTATCGGAAATTTCATAGGCATGGCTTTCGGTTCTGCTGTCGCAGCAACGATAGGTATGGGTATTATTTCAGGGAATATAATTTCTGGTGAAGTTATCATTTCAACTTTGTTGGCTGCCCTAATTTTTGACGTAATCACTTCTTGGGTTTTTTCTCTCCCTATCTCAGAGACACATGTGTTGATTGGAGGTCTTATAGGTTCTGGAATAGCAGCAGGTGGGTTGAAAGTAGTAAAAGTTCAAGGAATAATAAATAAGGTCATTTTACCGATGATTGCATCACCGTTCATAGCTATAGCAATCACTTTTTTGATAGGTTGTATGATAATTAGAATTTTTAGACATATCCACGCTAGTAAAATAAATAAATATTTTAAAAGGTTGCAGATAGTGTCAGCTTTATTTTTTTCTATAACAGATGGCACGAACGATGCACAAAAAGTTATGGGAATAGTGACTGTTTCATTGATTTACTATGGTTATTTGTCACATTTCACTGTTCCATTTTGGGTCATGATTGCTTCGTACATAACGATGTCTCTTGGGACATTCTTGGCAGGATGGAAGATTGTCAAGACGATGGCTACTAAAATAACACGTTTGAGACCGTATCAAGGGTTTTCAGTTGAATTAAGCAGTTCGTTGATACTAGGATTTGCTGCATTCTTAGGGTTTCCAGTAAGTTCTACACACGTCGCCAATGGTTCTATAATAGGGGTTGGTTTGTGTCAAAGAACAAAAGCTGTTAAATGGGGGATGACTAGAAAGATTGTCGGGGCTTGGATATTGTCAATACCACTATCTGCTGTGATGGCGTACATAATTTTTAACATCATCAAAATTTTTGTATAAATTAATTAATTTTTAGCATAAAAGTTATAAACTAAAAAAACAAAAATAGTAATATAATCCATATGATTCCAAAAATGATGTTTTTCACTAAGGGCGTAGGGGTCCACAAAGAACAATTAGAATCCTTTGAGATAGCATTGAGAGATGCTGGAATACAAAAATGTAACATCGTCTCTGTGTCGAGTATATTCCCACCCCACTGCAGGATAATTCCTAAAGAAAAAGGTGTACAATTGTTGAGTCCTGGTGAGATTACTTTTTGTGTCTTAGCAAAAAACTCTACGAATGAACCAAACAGAATGGTTGCAGCTTCTATAGGTATAGCGATACCGTCCAATAAAGACACTTACGGTTATCTTTCAGAGCATCATTCTTTCGGTGAAACTGATGAAAAAGCCGGTGAGTATGCAGAAGATATGGCAGCTACTATGCTTGCGACGACGATGGGTATACAGTTTGATCCAAACATGGCATGGGATGAAAGAAAACAATTGTATGAAACTTCTGGCTTGATAATCAGGACATCAAACACAACTCAATCTGCACGTGGTGACAAGGATGGCTTATGGACGACAGTTATAGCAGCGGCGGTTTTCATCGTGGAAGAAAACATAAACGTATCCGATCCTTTGTTCAACAAGAACAATTCTAAAAGCGTATAAATAAAAATAAAACATTATATGAATTGTGACTAGCATAGAACAAAATATAAAAAACGTGAAAGAAAGAATAAAAAATTCAGCATTAAAAGTCAACCGAAGTCCAGACGGAATAAAATTGATTGCTGTCACTAAGACTTTTCCTGTAGATGTTATCAACCAAGCAATTAACTTAGGTATAAAATCAATCGGTGAAACAAAAGTTCAAGAGGCAAAGAAAAAATTTGAAGAAATTGGTAAAAAAGTTGAGTGGCACATGATAGGCCATCTGCAGAGCAACAAAGTAAAAGACGCTGTGGAAATCTTTGACATGATTCATTCAGTCGATAGGATGAAAATTGCTAAAAAAATCAATGACAAATGTGTTGAATCGAATAAAAAAATTCCAGTTTTAATTCAAGTAAATTTAACTGGAGACAAACTTGGAATAATGCCAGAAGAAACAGTAAATTTTGCGGATGATATTAAAAAATTAAACGGGATTAAACTCGAAGGGTTAATGACTATAGCTCCTTATGCTGAACCTGAAAAAATAAGGCCTTATTTTCGAAAGTTAAAAGAATTATCTTTAAGTTTAGGGCTAAAACATTTATCTATGGGAATGAGTAATGATTTTGAGGTTGCGGTAGAAGAAGGGGCAACCATGGTAAGGATCGGTACGGCAATATTTGGCAAAAGGTGATTTCGATTTCCATAATAATCGACGGTAAAAAAATATCAGGAGAAATAATAGAAAGGTTAAAACCAAGGATACAAAAATTGAAGAAAAAGAACATCAACCCTACGTTAGCAATCATACTAGTCGGTAACAATCCTTCTTCTAAAATCTATGTTACGAATAAACAAAAGGCATGTGAGAAAACTGGTATTGGTTCTAACCTGTACGAATTTCCAGATAGCATGAAAGAAGAGAAATTAACATCACTCATCCAACAGTTGAACAACGATAAAAAAATTCATGGTATAATCGTTCAGTTGCCGTTGCCTAGTCATATAGACGAAAAGAAGATTCTTAGCTTGGTATCATTTGATAAAGATGTTGACGGCTTAAACCCTGTAAACCTTGGTAACTTGTTAATAGGTAATGAGTTTCTAGTTCCATGCACACCGAAAGGAATAATAAAAATGTTAGAAAAAATGAAGATACCAGTCGAGAAGAAAAATGTAGTCATAGTTAACAACAGCAACGTCGTCGGTAAGCCTCTAGCTATGATGTTGACTAACAGGTTTGCTACTGTCACAATTTGTCATGTAAAAACAAAGTTTCTAAGCCAGTATACAAAAAAAGCAGAAATACTGATAACTGCGACTGGGGTTCCTAACCTGATAAAGAAAGATATGGTTAAAGAAGGGGTAGTTATCGTAGATGCTGGGATATGTTACAAGGATGATAAAGTGTGTGGTGATGTTGATTTTGAGAATGTTAAAAATATAGCATCTTATATTACACCCGTTCCTGGCGGAGTTGGACCGATGACTGTTGCCATGGTTTTAGAGAATACTTTGATTCTTGCTGAAAAATGATTTGAGTTACTAATTCCTCATTTACTTTTTCTTATCTTTCCCTTCTTTATCAATAACTGTTTTAGTAGTTGATGTACCACTTACAGATTGATATGCAGGACAATCTTTATTGCAACCAGCACGACGATAAACGTATACTGTACAAAAATACCGTTGTGTTCTTTCATCATGAAATATTCCCACATTTATACTTAAGGCAAAAAAATATCGTTGAACTCTTTCCCATAATGGTTTTTCTTCCTCTTTGAGGCCGTATGATCTACCAATTCCATCAAAAGGAAATTTGCATTTATTCGGTCTTCCATCTCCAGAATATTTAAAAATTTGCAACTGACTTGACTTATACATGTTCTTCAGATTGATTATAATTTATTTATACTTGTCCCTTCCACATTCCTGAACAATAAATAATTAATTTACATTATTTAAAATGAGATAAATGAGCCAAAAATTAATCTTCGATTCAAGGTCGGGAAGACCCATGCATGTAGCCTGCTTCATGTCTGGCTCTGGTACTAATGTAAGGAAAATAATCGAACATCAGAATAAACTTAAAAAAGAAAAAGGAAAATCACCGTATGAAGTCATTTTAATCTTCACTGATAACCCTGAAAGTAATGCCAAGAATATAGCCAAAGAATATGAAATACCACTAGAAGTTAATGATATTAAAGAATTCTACTATGGTAAAGATGTAAAAGACAAATCTGTTCGCGAAGGATTTGACGAAAAAACTCTAGAATTGATTAAGTCTTATGACATAGACATTATAGCTTTAGGTGGATATGCTTGGGTTATAACAAAACCATTGTTGTCAAAATACACTTTTGTTAATGTTCATCCAGCTGATTTATCTGCTGTTGAAAAAAGGAAAAGGAAATACGTTGGTTTGCACCATGTTCCAGCAATGAGAGCCATACTAGCTGGTGAAAAGTCTTTGCATTCCACTACACATCTAGTCACAGAAGATTTGGACATGGGAGAAATTTTGATTATTTCTAAACCTTTGAAAGTTGAGTTACCGAAAGGAGTGACTCTAGAAGGTTTGAAAAAACCAGAGAATAAAGAATTACTGATAAAAATAGCTGAAGAGCATCAGAACAAACTGAAAGAAATTGGAGACTGGAAGATATTTCCTCTGACTTTACAATTAATTGCTGAAGGTAGGTTTGGGATAGATGGAAAAAGAAACATCTACTTGGATGGAAAATTGGTTAAAAACGGATATAAACTTTCGTAAAGAAAAGTTTAAGATTATTATTTCCGAATTATAATAGGTCTTTTATGTCTAAAATAAAGCGTGTCCTCGTATCTGTCTACGACAAGACAGGCATCGTTGACTTTTGTAGAAGCCTTCACAAACTTGGCACCGAAATCATAGCGACTGGTGGAACGACAAGGTTATTGAAAGAAAACAAAATACCAGTCAAGAATGTTTCAGATGTCACGAACTTTCCAGAGATTTTGAATGGTCGTGTAAAGACATTACATCCTAAAATTCTTGGCGGAATACTAGCATTGCGTGAAAAGGGGGAACATGTGAGTGAATTAAAGAAACATAATATAACGCCAATAGACATGGTAGTTTCTAATTTGTATCCTTTCGAAAAAGTCACGAGCAAAGAGGACGTCCACTTGAAAGATGCGCTGGAGAACATCGACATAGGTGGGCCGAACATGATCAGAGCAGCTGCAAAGAATTTTGAGAGTGTCATTGTTATAGTCGATCCGAAAGATTATGAACCTGTCCTAAAAGAATTGAAAGAAAATGGAGACGTATCCAAAAAAACCAGATCAAGATTGGCAATAGAAGCATTCAGACATACAGCAAAATACGACTGGATCATACACAAATTCTTAGAAAAAAGTGTAAGTGTTCCTATAGAATTTCCTGAATTATTAAACTTAACTTACAAAAAAATTCAAGATTTAAGGTACGGTGAAAACCCGCATCAGAAGGGTGCGTTCTACAGAGAATTCGAGATAAAAGAACCATGCATCACGAATGCCGAACAACTCAGCGGTAAAAAATTATCTTGGACTAATGTTCTCGATTTGAATTCTGCTCTAGAAATGGTTAAAGAATTTGATGAACCAACTGTTTCAATAATCAAACACACGAGTCCTTGTGGTGTTGCTTGCGGTACAAACATATTCGATGCTTTTGAGAAGGCTTATTCATCCGATCCTGTTTCTGCTTTCGGTGGTATTGTCGGTGCGAACAGAAAGATAGACTTAACCACTGCAGAAAGAATGTCAGAATGCCATTTTGACGCTATAATCGCTCCTGATTTTGAAGGAGATGCGTTGGAAGTTTTGAAGAAGAGGAACGTTCTGAGATTGATGAAAACTGGTAAGTTGAATAGTGATCAAACAAAACATTTGGACATCGTTAATGTTAAAGGCGGATTGTTAATTCAAGAACATGATTCATTCCCGTTGAAAGATGTTAAAGTTGTTACAAAAGTCAAACCCACACCCAAAGAAATGGATTCTATGTTATTCGCGTGGAAAGTCGTTAAACATGTAAAATCCAATGCCATCGTTCTAGCAAAAGGTAAAAGAACTATTGGTATTGGAATGGGACAAACGAATAGAGTAGATTCTGTTAGAATTGCGATAAAAAGAGCTGGAGACGATTCCAAAGGAAGTGTCTTGGCTTCAGATGGTTTTTTCCCGTTCAGGGATTCTATCGACGAAGCTACTAAGGCTGGGGTAGTTACAATAATCCAACCCGGTGGCTCCATCAATGATAAAGAAGTGATCGATGCAGCGAATGAACATGGAATTGCTATGGTTTTCACTGGGATGAGAGCATTTAGACATTAAATTTTTACTCTTTAACTTTCTCATTGTAAATACTCGAGAACAAACATTCATTCGGAGGAAAATAAGTAGAACTTTTAGAAGGTTTATTTGTTAATTTAATTTCAGTATCTCTAATCAAAACAGCTGGTATCTTTTCATCAGTCTCACCCGTGATTACTACAGCAGCAGAAGCTAACCCATCAGCAACAGCCCTCTGGGTTATCCTCATTTCATTATTGAACAAATCTTTCTTTCCTCTCTCATCTATCACAGCATCAAAACCAGAAGTTGCAAGAGCAAACCCAGTCGTACCAGTCCTCAAAGGACTACAATGTGAATCAGATATTACCACGCCGATGTTAACGTTCAACTTTTTCTTAAATTCTTTTCTTATATTGTCTGCTGATAGAGAAGGGTTTTTAGGCCAGAGTATAGCATGATGCTCTGGAGCGTTGGAATGATCGACACCAGCATTAGCGATGAATATGTTATTTTTCATCGTTAGTATCGCACGCTTGACTCCACCGAATACTTTATCTGATTCTTGCAAGACTAGTTCTACAAAACCGGGTTCAAGGTCGTATTTTTTAGCTAAAGATTCAGCTTTTTCGGATGGTTTTAAAGTTTTGTAGTTGACTATCCTACCTTCTGACAAAGCAACAACTTTTGAAGAAACAACTAATATATCTCCATTTATTGGCTCAAGTTTTTCTTTTTTCATCGAGGATACTAATATCTCAACTAAATTATCTTTTGTTTTGATTACCGGAGTTTTTACAGGAAACAATTGCATGATAACACCTGCAAGTGAATTAACGAACCAAATATTTATCTTTATCAAAGTTCAAAGTAAACAGTCATGGATGAAACTAAAGGTCGATTATTCTCAGGTGCAGGGTTCGGCTTTTTTCATACGATTTTAATGGCATTCGCGATGATCGTTCCAGCGTTTTATTTTTCTTCACTAAAAATATCGATAGTGACTTATGGTTTTCTTTTGACGATAGGTGATGTCTTCTCTTTCTTGTTGAAACCCTACCTCGGTTATCTTACAGACAAATACGGTGAGAGAAAATTTCTACTGACATGCACATTTTTATTCTTCATCACGCTTTTCTTGATCGGTTTCACTGATTTTTTACCGAATATAGTATTCCTGAAGATAATATCTGGAATAGCCAGCGCACTTCTTTATGTCTTAATCATAATCTACGGCCTCAGAGAAGTGAGTGAAAACCCAGATAAAAAGGTCAGTGTGTTCGGAGCAATAAAAGAAAGTGGTTGGATATTCGGTTTGCTAATACCTGGGTTGATAATAGATAAATTTGGGATAAAACCTGCTTTCTATGTTATTTTTGTAATCGGTGTAATTTGGTTATATTTCATGTACAAGTTAACAAAAAAATACAAGGACAAACATAAAATCAAAGTGAAAGCTTCGTTTGCTTTTCTTAAAAAAATTCCTTTATTGGTCATTCTAAAATCAATGGACTTGGCTGTTTTTACTGCATTCTTATTCTTCTTTACTAGGTATGCCCTTCAGACATTGGGGTTAAGCCGTAGCACAGTATCGATAATTGTGATCGTTGAGACGTTTTTCTTCTCTTTCACTCAGTATCTGGTTGGAAGAATTTCCAATAAGTCAAAAAGAAAATATTGGGTTCCTGCTTGTATCATCAGTCATTTGATTGGAATAACAGTCATGTTGAATGCAACTTCATTACCTCATTACTTTTTGGCTAGCATTTTGTTCGGTGCGGCTGGTGGGTTTATAGATGTTTGGTTGTTTTCTAGAATCAGTGAGACTGTTGAAAAATACGATAAAGGTTTGTTCTACGGAACTTTCGGATGGAGTTATGATATTGCTACCATAGCTGGAGGACAGATGCCTGTTATTTTTGTGATGCTTGGCTTGAACCAGTTTGCTTCTATGTTTGTATTCCCAGGTTTGATGATAATCGCTTATTTTTTGAGTAGAAAGAAGGTTTAGCTAGATACAATAAATTTTTTATGGTTTCTCGTGCCAGTATTCTCGTTTTCGGCTCGCGTAGTTATCCCCTTCTTAAAGAAAGTATTTTATGTGAAAATTCTAAATTGTAAGTATATGACAATCGGAAGATCATTAGCACGGGTTATTAATACTCGTAGAAAATTTTTAATTTGGACAATTTTGTTTTTCCTATTTTGTTTCATATTTGGTTTTAATCAAACATATCTTTGTAAGTTAATTTATCTTGATGAATCTGAATGCAGTTTTATCCTCGTTTTTTGCTTACCTTTATTTTTAGCTGTTATACTTTCATTATTAATAGACTGGTTTTATGAAAAACTTAAGAAAAAATAACACTCGCCGGCGTTCGAAAATTATTCTAATTTACTTTTGATTCGGTATAATCTCTTAAAATAAATACCATAAACGATATCTCTTTTTTCAGCAATCAAGAACCAGATTACATTACCAACAACATAGTAAATTATCCTTAAATTTCCAGTTCTTACAGAATAGCAATTTTCTCTACCTCTTAGTCTCTTGAACCTTAAAGGATTTTTCTTGATCTTCTCTATCTGTTTATGAATAGCTTCTAAATCTTTTTTATCTAGTTTATTCAAATCATCAAAGAATTCAGGATGATACTTCACTATAAAATCATTCGGCATCTATACCTTTCCTTCTCAAGAATTCAG
>CAZRNP010000029.1:0-13582 GCA_964601485.1 uncultured archaeon | reverse complement strand
AAATAGTTCCAGATGAACAAGAAACCAAAGACTACTACAAAACTGATTATTTTTACTGGAACGAAAAACATCAAACCGTCTATCAAAAAACCGCCTACAGCAGAAATGAACGTGTACTTACTGAATTTAGCAAAATCTTTTATAGTCAGTTTTAACATAGAGAAAATAATTCCTAAGAACAAGAAATCAAAGACCCATGATATCAAAAAAATTATCGGTATAATCGTTATCCCATTCCATGGGTTCCAGTAAGGATATGGAATGGGATTAGCTCTAACTATGTTAGAAAGTAAGAGCAAACCTATGAAAGCCCAAATTATGATTTCTTTCATGTTTTAAACTAAGAAATAAAAGTCTTTTAAATTGTTTGGGTTTTTTAGGGTATTTGCCCTAACATTCAGGCATTCTTTTTCTAAAGATTTTTCTTCTGATGATTATCCATAAAACAAGTACCCAGATAAAAACTGGTAGCATGAAAAGCAATAGTTGATAGATGTTGAACGGCCTGGTATAACTTTCAGCACCGCCGACAGTTTTTTCTAAAGGTGCTACGACATACATCCTTGTTTGACTCAAGTACAATAATCCGACAGAGAAAATTACTAGAGCTGACAATATTGCCCCGGACAATATTAATTTTATGTCCAAAGTTGGTTCCATGATTCTTTTACCCTTGTTCGTTAAATTGTAAAAAACAAATTTTCCTCCATCTCTTTGCTTTCTTTCAACTAAACCAGCATTTTCCAGTTTATCAAGATGTTCAGATACTGTAGTGACGTGTTTTTTCAAGGTTTTGCTCAAGAAACTTACAGTCGTCGACCTTTCTTTAAGTTCTTTCAGGATCTTCAACCTGGTATCTGATGAGATTATCTTTAGCTCGTCAACCATACCATCACATTCTGGTAATAACCATAATACCTATCAAAGTTAAATATTTAAGTTATCAGAAACCGACAAATTAAATATGTTATGTATGTGTAAACCATGGAATAAATTAACAAAGGATGAAAAACAAGCATGCGTTAGGAAGAAGATAATGGGTGGCATTGGTTTGTTTATTTTTGGGATGTTGTGGATGTATTTTTCAACACCGGCCCAAGAATTAATAGACTATGTTTCAGGTTTTGCTTCAACGATTACAGTAATGGGCTTGTTGATAATTCTGTATGGACTAATAAAGAAATTTTCAGCATAAAGGCCCGCAAAAATCCAACAGGAGTAAAAGATTTTCTTACTCATAGCTAACTTTTTTGAACCATTCCCCTAGGCTTGCTTGGGTTTTTCCAGATAAAACTTGTTGCTCTGTATAACCCAATGCCTTCAAGACTCTCATGCTGGCTGGTAGGATTTGGTGCCCGATGTAATAATCGGGGTCATACTGGTTTTTTTTAACATCTTCTACCGGTTCAGCCCTGTCAGAAATACTTCCACTACCTTTCACTATAACAAAACCGATTACTGAACCTTCTCCCACTGGCCTTCCTTTTGATCTTGCTTTTTGAGCAGCCTTTACGTGCGGATCCATCTGCTCATACTGTGATAAAGGACGGGTAATCTGCTCAAAGATAACTAAGTCTTCTAGTTTAACGTCGCCATCTTTTATTTTTTTGACAGTATCCCTGACGAGTTGAACAGCTTTTAACGGGTCTCTTTCTTTCAGGATTGTTGTTAGGACATCTCTTTGGATTCTCTTGCTGAGTTCACACCAATCCCTACGGACAGTTTCAAAACCACGAATTTCCAAGTTACCATTATAGTCGATCAACGCGTATCTTTTTTTTGCTCCAACTTCACCAGACTGTTTTGCTACAAAAATCCCGCCTTCGTATAAATCCCTGAACTCTAATTCGATGATACCGGGTAGTTTCTCGTTTACTTTTTCTGTGAATTTTTCTCCCAGCTCTTTTATTTTATTAATTGGTAATTCTTTAGGAATTCTAATCATCAAAGAATCGGTATCGCCATATATTATTTCAAACTCTTCTTTCTTTGCCATGTCTAAGACTTTGTTGATGTAATACCTACCAAAAGCTGCGGCTGATGCACCACATTCTCTCTTGAACCATTTGGCTCCAAAATAAGCCAGATAACCGTATGTTGCATTTGCCAGGATCTTTAACGCATATTGTTGATTGTTCAGTCTTTCCCAATCTTCAGAACCTTTCTTTGATTTTTTCATCTCTTCTTTTACTTTTTTTCTTGCGTTGATTATTTCTTCCAGATGTTCGGGTATGAACCCTTTTTTATCCTGACAAAAATACCACTTGTTCTCTGGAACTTCTGTCTTTTTTTTACACGGTTTAGTGTTAAAAGTTCCGGGGTCTATGTTATGAGAAACTATTATCGTGGGATAAAGTGAACGGAAGTCGAAGACTAGAACATTTGAATGTATTCCTTTTTTTGGTTCGATCACTATTGCCCCCTTGTACACTGGTGTCATCCTTCTTTGTTCTATCTCTTCAGTTTTTGGCCTGTTCGGTACCAAGACGTTATCTTCAACTGCTTTTTTCATGAAGAATGCTTCTACTAGTTGACTGTAAGTGTACCTCGAACAATCGAATGGTAATAGACCTGTTAATTTACAGAGAGTGAATATTTGAGGTAGGATCAAATGTGAGAGTTTAATCGTCAATTCTGAATCCCATAAGGAATATTCTGTCAGTCTTTCCATGTCTTCCTTCTTACTCCAGATATCAACCATCTCTTCGTATTTCATCTTCTTTTTTCCCGTGCCCAACAATTCCCTGGAGACTTCATCTAAAGTTAAGACTTCGCTCCTCATGGAAGGGGAAAGTATGTGGTCTATAAAACTGAATAAATCTATGTGGATCCTGCCTTTGGTTTTAGCTGAGCTGATTCTCCCTCTTCTTACGACATAAACTGGCATATTATCCCTACCGAGTTTCATTGATATTCTTGATTCACTGGCCTTGTCCTTTAATTTTGGAACATCGAAACCATCAGAATTGTAACCGACCAAGAAATCTGGGTCTTTTTCTTTTATCGTTTCTAAGAATTTTTCAATTATCGCTTTCTCGTCAGGAAGAACTTCTACGTAACCTGGTTTTTTATCCCAATTATGTGTTGTCAGGACTTTTTCATGTCCATCACTACAAGCCATGCTGAGCATTATCAGTTTTGCTTTTCCATCTTCTTCGACCCATTCTGTGTCGAATGCCAATGTTTTGAAATCGATATCTTTCTCAAATTGGATTTTCTTGACAGAATTTGCTTTGATGATATAATCGACTTGATAATTTCCTTTTTCTTTTGTTTCTCCTTCTGCTTCAATCCAGTTCATCGGTTCTATCTGCTTGTCCAAGATGTAACGCTTGTAGAAAGGGATGTCATACTCGTAAGTGTCTTCAACTTCATCCCATCCTTTTATCTCGTTCCTGACATCAGGGATTTTTCTCGGATTGTCTATCGTTATCTTGACTAATTTTGTTGTTTCGTTCATCGATTCTTTCTCGATTATTTCAACTTTCAATATTTTTGTCTCTAGTTTTTTTCTATCGAGTTTTTTAATCTTCTTCTTCAAAGTTTCTATTTTTCCTTTTGCTGGTAAAGCATAGAAATAAGGCTCAAAGGTCGAATCCAAGACTAAGACTGTTTTACCTTTTTCATCTTTACAGAAAAGTCTAACAATGCCTTTATTACCTTCTAATATATAATCTGCATCCAAGACGAGTAATTTTTCTTTCATTCTATCATTCAGTTATTTTTTTCTTGTTTATTATAAGTTTAAAATTATTGATAATGTTTCTAAATTGAGAGTTAGTACGAAAAATATAGATTAACATTAGTATACCAATAATCTCAGAAGCTATGTTGAATGGGGTGAATATAGGACCGATAGGATAAGTAGAGAAGTTATAATTTACAAAAGGAAAAAACCAAGGTACAAAGTTTGTAGCATCTTCTAATAGATGAAACAGGTATCCGAATAATAAAGATAATGAAACAAGTTTTTTTCTGAAGATTATATGAACTATCAAAGAAACCAGAATCCCTAAGAATAAAGTATGTCCTATGAAACGACCTGTGTTAATAAAACCAAATAAGTAGAGTGATTTGTCTATCACATCTGGTAATACTGCTCCAATTAAAACGAAAAGGAGTGATAATGAGAGAAAACTTCCGAGAAATGTTGAGATTCCTATGTGTCCAAATAATATCATAATAATAGGATAATAAATGAAAATAAAAATTTATTAGATGATTAAACCTTCTTATTAGAACAAAAGAGGAAAAAATTAGTTTAATCTTAAATAATGGAGTCGGCTAGTTTTACATTAAGTTTTTTAGAAAGTGCTACATTTAGTGCTTCAGTTATTAGATAACGATTAATATCTAAAAGATAAACTTCACCATTTTTTGTGTACCATGCATTTGGTGGAGGAAATTCTTTAGATGGATCGGGTTTGTAACCATGTATAATTTCAAGAAATTCTTTAGATGAATCAGGTTGGGCAGCACTTTCAACTTCAAGATAATGAAATTTTGGAATCAATTCTTGTTCAAAACCCTGTTCTATTAAAATTCGATAAATTTCTTGAGATGATTCTACAGTCATTTGATATGCTTTTTGTTTTTTAATTCCATTATTTATTAACATTTCAGGTATGTCAAAATGGACTATAACTCCTGATTTAGCGGGATGAGATAACGATAAAGTCCCAAGAGATAAATGTTTTGTAGGTGAAGGTATTTCCTTTTCACATATCTCAACAGTTTGTAAAGGTGTTAAGTTTAAAAAACGTTCTTGATTAAGAAAGTTTGTAACTCTCGGATCATATTCATTAAGTTCTTCAAAAGCCATCTTCGCTATTTTTTCAGGGTCGAATTCTTCCATATAATTTTATGAGAATGTTAAACTTTTTAATTCTTTCTCTGAAGCAGAAATCTATCTTGAATTTGATTTGTTTCCGCTCATCCTCTGAACAATTGACTTTGCTATCCTGTTCCTTTTAAATCTGTTTCTCTAACAATTAGAGATTTAAAAATTATCTACTAATGGAGAGTTATGAAATATTTAATAACAGTAAATGGAAATGTCGATCAGAGTTTCATAGATAGAACAAGGAATTGTGTGGACACTGTATTATCAAGAATGGGTATTGAGGACATTTATACAATTGAACTCATTTTCTATGAGAAAGCGAAGGATTTCATGAAAAATGAAATTTCTATTGAAACACCAGTAATCCCTTGTCTTGCTAGTCTTTTGGCCATTCCTAAATTACCTGAAGTGCCTGAACATCAGACGCTTCCAGGTCAAGTGAGAAATTTTTATAGATCCAAACTTCCTGGGCCTCCAATCCTTTCAGAGCAATCAATATCAGAGTTAAAATCAAGATCAGCATTAAGAATGTATGGTATTATCGGTAAAATTTCTCTATCTCAAGAAATGGAACAAAATACCGGCGATAAGATATTTTTGGGAAGAATCGGTCATGAGTTAGGTCATCTAAAGTTCGGTGTGGAAAATGGATACAAATCGTTTGACGAAGATTCATTTGAATTTAAATATGCACAGGCTGTTTTCTCACCTTATTTCTTGGAAAAAAGACAGTTAAATTATGTTGTGTTTAATACAGTTTCGATACCACTTGAGTATCATGCTTACAAATATCCAATCGATGCAGGTTTTATAGAAGAATCATTTTCTGATATTTTAGATACATTTAAAGAAGCTGTTGAAGATCAAAAAAAACTATCATCAAACCCTCGATTAGTACAATTAATGGAAGAAGCTAGAAGGGATTTTCCATACTTATTGTTAGAACTTTATTGGCATTTTATTGCGAGATCAGCTGATTTTTTGGGAGAAGCGACAGCATTTGAAAAAAGCGATGCACCACAAGAATTAAAACAAAAATTAAGTAATCTCTGTGATGAATTTGAAAAAGGTGATTTCTATGGTGAGTATAACCAAACAGTAAGTAACATAAGGAGGGATCTTTTAAAAAACACTCAAATTTATTTAGATCCTTTGAAAGTTCCACACGTTTTATTAAATCATTTTAGAGACTTTACAAAGGCTTATGCTGGCATCGATCATTTGCCCACTATAATAGAAATAGAAAGAGAGATTAAAAGAATTAAGAAAAACCCTGAAACCTCAACAGGTTTTAGAATAGATTTCGGTGAAGAATTGAAAAAAATGTTTCAATCTAGAATCAATTTCTACGAATCGTATTAAATTCTATATGATCATCATCTAAAGAACGGAAACCTACGAGATCTTTTTCGTTTAGCTTCACTTTGTTTTGAAGGATAATAAGTAACCTGAGTAGGTGTAACCTTTTCCACATATTTTAAATCTTTTTTTAGACGATACATAAATTTGGGGTCAACTTCATCGGATGAAAATTTTACCATTATCGTCACTGACCCAAGTCGAGAAGTAAAAGGTTCGACATGTTCTAGTTTATAACGTTTGAGTATTTTTGTCTGTTGTAAATAATCCTTTAAAGCTTGTTCTTTTCCTATTTCTACAGCAATTGTATACAAAGTCAGGTATGACATCGAATAAAATAATCAAATAAAAGATTTAACTCTTTCTATGAGAACAAAAACCTATCTAATCTATGAAGTTTCAATTGTAGTTTAGACTTAAATATATCCTGATTTTGAGTCTTGAATATTTTCAAATCAATAATATTTGCCAAATTTCATAACCTTTAGTATAACTATGCGACTATTTCCATCAGAATATTTCTAGATGCTCTTTCTATTTTAGTGAAAGAAGAAATTTCATTTTGAAAATTGCGATACAATGAATTTCGTAAATATCTCTTTTAATTTATCGCAATTCTCGCCTGATGCCTTAAAGTTACAGAAAACGGGAGCACGTTCTAAATTTACTATCAATCGAAAACGAGACGCTGGAGTGGCTTTTTTAAAATTATAGTTTTCTTTATTTACTCCCCATTTAGCTATATTATTTTTTAGAATATCTATATCAAAATCGTCTTTTATCAAAAACAATTTTGCTTCCATGACAAAACTCTCTGAAAAGAACCAGAGATTTTCGAAATGTCGTGTGGCATCTTTATCTAGATAGTCTGTTATAAATATATCTGTAATCTTTTCTGGGCAAGTTTCTTCGTAGAATTGATAAATTGTTTCTATTCTTTCGATAATTGGTTCAGATAATTTCAAAAATTTAAAATATTCTTCAAATTGTTTCATTTTCTATCACCCTCGCTTTGTTTTTTTCTAATCTTCATTATCATACCTTCAATGTAATGAAGAATATGACCTAAATAATTTGCTAAAAATTCCTCCTTTTCATAATTCCATTGCCACGGAATTTCATCTCCACTGGAAACCACTAACAATCTCTTTTGCTCATAATATTTGTGTAATAATTGGCGTATCACTTCCTGTAATTGAGTTGTTATTTGAATTTCAATATTTATATCGATAATCTCGGTATCCCAATCTATTCTTGGAATTTCAAATTTTTCATTCAAGTAAAAATGTGCCGCATAATACCCATCTTCTGTTGATTCAAAAAAATAATTACATTTCTTTTTGTTTTTATCAGCAATTCTTCTTATTTTTTCTATAATAAATTCTACACCATCCAAATATTTGACCACAATCAAAGTCCTAATAATATCATTTATTCTAGAAAACCAATTGTTAGGCAAAAACCAGCCCCCCTGAGGTGGTTTTGGCCAATTTTCATTTAGGATTACATTTTTACGAAAGGTTTTAAGTAAAAATGGATTAAATGATTTAATAAGAATCTCTGGTTTAAAATTTGGCATCAACAATGGATATCCTGTTTTGATATAATATTCATCAGAATACTCTGAGAGCTTATTAATTATGTCATTCCATATTTTAGATTTCTCAAATTCTTGCTTAATTCGAAGAGTTACTGAAATATAGTGTTCCTTAATTTTTCTATCAATATCAATTTTATGTTCGTTTTTTAACCATAGTTTATATTCATCTATATTTTTAGGCTTTCTCTTATCCATATATTCAATGTTATTTAGTAAAAATATAAAATTTTGTCTGCATTCTCTCGTTATTTTTTTTCAAAATAGACGTCTATCTAGCATATTTCTCATATAATTCCTTTTTATGTACCTCAAGCATGTCTATTTTCTTCTCAGCAAACTCTGGAATAGTCTTATTTTTTTACAACCTAGTTCAATCTTCAAACATTTTCTTCTTCATCTCAAACTTCATCCCAGGATGTTCCTTGAACAACTCCTTTCTATGTGCCTCTAACATCTCCACATCCTCCCCAGCGAACTCAGCCGCTGTTTCCAACTTAACCTTCTTCTTCTCCGCAACCTCAAACACTTTCTGAATCTTATCCTTCCATCTCAAATCTCTGAGGAAATGATGGTCTGTTATGAAAGCATCCAGAGGACAAGTCTCGATTATCTTGATCATGTTGTCGATAGAATTTCTCATCGCCTGCATACCAAACCTGTACATAATGTAGGACAGAGGACCGTCAGAAAAGACTAGGTTTGGTTTATTCTTTAGTATGAATTCAGCTTGATCTGACACGGATGGACCTTCGACATCACTCGTATGAATAAATCTATAATCCCCATCGTCAACCAAGACTTCTATAACAAAACCTAGTCTATTGTTAGTCCCATGGAAAACAGCCTTAGAGAATTCAAGCTTAGTCTTACCGAACTCGTATTTCTTCCCATCAACATACTCCAGTTTCTTCGGGCTGTCTTTTATCTGTTCCAAGAAGAATGCAGACCTTCCTTTCTGACTTAAGTTTATGTTCTCGGTCGGATGTTTTATCAGGACTGTCTTACCGTCGTATATCTCCAGGTTTTCCCATGGGTTGTGATGATCATAATGATAATGAGTTATTATCAAAACATCCGATTGTTTGGCTAGTTTGACTACTTCTTTCCAGTGTTCGTCCAGTCTTTTCAACTCGATAGGATGTGGTTCTAGTCCATATCTAATCGGGGCAAGAGAAACTCCAGGATCGATAAAAATTTTCACGTCTTTAGTCTCGACATAAGTAGCCATTCCTCTTGTTCCTAAAGAATCGAATGCTATTGGAATTACTTTCATGTTTAACTTATCTTATTAGAATTATTTCAATTTTATCATACAATTTCTCTAATTTTATCCAACATTTGCGGATTAATAGAAACCCTTCCAATTTTCATAGGAATCAGATAGCCTTCATTTATCAATTCTTTGACTGTTTTTTCAATCTTACTCATGTCTCTTTCATGTTTTGGTAAGCCTTGACGGAAATCATCTATCGACATGTGTCTTCTGCCGATATAAGTATGTCTGTATGCTCTTCTGAGTATATGCACTTTCAATTTTTCCATGGACTTTATTAGGATATTTTTATTGATAATACTTTGGTTAATTTTCTATAGTTTTAAACTATAATAATTAAATTTATAAACTTTAAATTTTAATAAATAGTTAGTGTTAATATGGAAAAATCAGCATTTGTAAGAGTTTTTGGAGAATCTCCTGTAGTCAAAGTTATAGACTTTTTACTGACTGAAAAGGGGTTGTATGACTACACTTTAAAGGATATAGCCGAGAACTCAGACGTTTCATTCGTTACATTACAGGGAATATTCCCAAAATTGGAGAATATAGGAATAGTCAGAATGACTAGGAGAATTGGTAAGGCGAAATTATACGTTTTGAATGAAGAGAATCCATTAGTCCAAAAACTGATCAGACTGGACAAAGAAATCTCAGAATATTTTATCGGAAAAGAATTAAAGAAGCAAGCTGTTGAAAAGCCAATAAAAGTTAGATGATTTATTTTAACTTTCTTTTCTTCATCCCTTCGAATAATTTATCAGGAATAGGTCGACAAGAACAATGTTTATGATGTTGTAAATGCCACTCAATCCTTTGTTCAATCGTAGGATTTTTTGGCATTCTATTTTTCTTATGCCATTCAGCATTGATTTTGTTCGTATTTAACACTTAATTTAAATTTACATCCTATAAATTAAAGGATATGAAAGGGGAAGAATTCCAAGAATTTTTACAGAAGAAAATCATTATCCTAGACGGTGCCATGGGCACAACACTCATGAAGATGAACTTGGCCACAAAATGCAACGAACTTCTGAACATAACCAAGCCAGACGTAATAAAAAGCATTCATAAAAGTTATGCTGATGCCGGTTCTGATATCATTTTCACGAACACTTTTGGTGCCAACAGACTAAAATTAGAAGCACATGGATACGGGAAAAAAACCGTCGAAATCAATGAAGCAGCTGTAAAAATAGCAAGAGAGGCATGCCCAGGTTGCCTGATAGCAGGTGACATTGGTCCTCTAGGAAAATACATAGAACCCCTCGGTGACTTAACTTTTGACAAGGCTTATGATTATTTTTCTGAACAAATAAGTGGTTTGAAAAAAGCTGACTTGCTGACGATAGAGACCTTTTCAGATGTCAAGATGTTTAAAGCCGCTGTCCTGGCAGCTAGAGATAATTCCAACTTACCGATAATGACCACTATGACATTCCAAGGCGGCAGGACTGATATCGGAACGGACGTGGAGACTTATGCTACTATAGCAAACGCTTTAGATGTCGATACTGTAGGGGCCAATTGTTCTGAAGGGCCAGAAGGTTTGTTAGAAGTTGCAAGAATTCTCGTAAAAAATACAAACAAACCGATATCAATAAAACCAAATGCAGGTATTCCTAAGATTGTTAACAATCAAACAATATATCCTCAAACACCGGAAGAGTTCGCTTCTTTTGCTGAAAAGTTTTATCGTCTAGGTGTCAACCTACTCGGTGGCTGTTGTGGTACTAACGATCAACATATAAGAAAAATCGCGGAAAAACTCAAAGGAAAAAAACCTATATCAAGAAAGATGATAGAAAAAACAAAACTCTGCTCAAGACTCAGGACAGTAACAATCGGGGGAAAAACTCTCGTAGTTGGTGAAAGAATTAACCCTACTAACAAGAAAGATTTCCAAGATGAATTGAAACAAGGAAAAACAAATTACATAAGAGAAGTTGCATTAGAACAAGTATCTCAAGGTGCTTCTTTGCTTGATGTCAATGTTGGTGTTCCTGGGCTGGATGAAAAAATAAACCTGCCTAAAGCTGTTAAAGTAGTACAATCATTGGTTGATGCTCCTCTTGTCATCGATTCTTCTGATTATGAGGCTATTGAACTTGCATTGAAAGCATGCGATGGAAAACCTTTGATAAATTCAGTGAACGGTTCTGAAAGAAGTTTAAAGACTATACTACCTTTAGCCAAACGTTACGGTGCTGCAATCATAGCTTTGACGTTGGATGAAAAAGGAATTCCTTATACTAAAGAAAAAAGAATTGAGATTGCTAAAAGAATCATCAGCGAAGCCTTGAAGTTAGGTATAAAAAAAGAGGATATAATCGTCGATTGTTTAACTCTAACTATAGCAACTAACCCAGAGAATGAAAAAATCATTATCGAAACTGTCAAGGAAATAGAAAAAATGGGTTACAAGACAATACTTGGAATATCCAATATTTCTCACGGCTTACCAAACAGGTCAGAGATAAATTCAAAATTTCTTACAAAGGCATCTAAAGCCGGACTTGACCTAGCTATCATAAATCCTAAAGATAACATCGTTCAAGAAAATACGGATATAGAAGTTTTCAAAGTTAAAAGACCGGACAAAGAACTTTACTTGAATCTTCCTATCGAGAAGAAACTTTACAATGCCATTCTTTATGGTGATGAGGATAATATTATTGACTTGATAAATGAAGGCCTTAGAAAAATGAAGGCCTTAGAAATAAACGATATTCTCATAGATGCTTTAAATGAAGTTGGGAAAAAATTCAACAATAAAGAATATTTCTTGCCTCAAGTCTTAGCGAGTGCAGGAGCGATGAAGAAATCTTTTGAAAGGTTGAAAAAAGAATTCAGTAAAGAAGGTGGTAAGGAAAAAGGTACTGTTTTATTCGCAACTGTAGAGAACGATATACACGACATAGGCAAGAATATAGTCATAGCATTGTTAGAGAGTCATAATTATAAAATCATAGACTTGGGAGTGAGTGTTCCGAAAGAGAAAATCGTTGAAGAAGCAAAAAAACACAGTCCTGATTTAATCGCTTTATCTGCTTTAATGACGACAACAGCCATTGAGATGGAAAAAGTTATTAAAGGTTTAAGGGATAAAAATGTTAACATCCCAGTAATGGTTGGGGGAGCTGTCATTACACAAGATTATGCGGATTTAATAAAAGCTGAATATTCAAAAGATGCTCTATCTGCTGTTAAAAAAATTAACGAATTGATAAAATGAAAAAAATAACAGAAATTTTACGTGAAAAAGAATTTACAATATCGGTAGAGATAGTTCCACCTAGGAACGGCACAAACCCTGAAGAAATTTATAAAAAAATTGAACAAATCCGTAACTTGGTCGATTTTGTTGCTGTAACAAAAGGTGCTGGCGGGAGTCTAAGAGGCGGTACTTTACCAATTTCTCACATTGTTAAAGAAAAGTTTGACATTAATTCGATTACCCATTTTGTCTGCAGGGAACGTACAAAGGAAGAGATAGAAAATGAATTGATTGATTTACATTATTTAGACATAAAGAATATTCTTGCATTGAGAGGGGATCCGCCCGCTGGCTCTAACGAGGAATGGGAAGGCGATTATAAGTATGCTTATTGTTTAGTGAACCAGATAAAAAATATGAATAATGGAATTTATCTTCCTCGTTTCCCTGGAGACGGTGAATTCGTTAGTGGTATAAAGACAGATTTCTGTATTATAGTGGCAGGTCATCCTGAAAACCCGATAAAAGAAGAATTGAAATATATCAAGTCAAAGATTGATGCTGGAGCAGATGTCATCATAACACAAATGGTATTCTCTTTTGACGAGTACAAGAAATATGTTGAATCGTTAAGAAAAGCTGGTATAAATCTGCCCGTAATCGCAGGAATAAGACCGTTGACATCTTTGAAACAAGCTAATTCAGTTGAAAATTTCTTTAAGTTAAAAGTTTGTGATGAGTTAAAGAAAGGACTTGAAGAGAAAGGGAAGGATTTCGGTTTAGAATATTTTACTGATTTAATAAAAAATTTGAAGGAATACAATGCTCCAGGTGTACACTTTTTTGTATTAAATGATGTCGATTTGGTTAAGGAATTGATAAAGAGAATTTCTTAAATATAAATTGTTTGAAGTATCTTCATCACAACTCATGTCCCTCAATATAATAAATAGGTTATCAGTTCAATAATAATCTGGTAAAATGAGACAGATAAAAAAAATATTTTCTAACTCAAGACTGATCGGAGAGTTGCCTAGAGGTTGCTATTTTTGTACAAGGGGCTCTAAACTCGTTTTATTCGTCACGGGAAAATGTGAGAAAAACTGTTGGTACTGTACAATATCAGAAAAGAGATGGCAACAACCTATAGTTTTAGCCAATGAGAGAGAAGCAAAATCTGATGAAGAAATAATAGAAGAAGTTAAGTTGACAGACGCAGAAGGTGCAGGAATAACTGGTGGTGAGCCATTATTAGACTTAGAGAGAACTTTACATTTTATAGAACTA
>CAZRNP010000028.1:0-13946 GCA_964601485.1 uncultured archaeon | reverse complement strand
CTTTCATGATTTAATTTTTATTCTTTTGATCTAATAAAATTTCAATACTACTCGTTTACTCACCTTGTTCTTGACCGTTTCACTGTTTGTTCAGCTACTTTTTCCCCACTTACTATTAATTGAGAATATCCAAAATCAGCTGAAACATCAGGACAGTTTGTTTTTACAGTCCCAGAAGCAAAACCATCTTCAATCCCATTTATGCTGACTGACTTTAGTATGTTACCTTCCAATGTCTTGTTCAACTCGAAAGTAACCATGTTGTTCGGATAGAACAAATATAATCTATTCAACCTTATTTCTACCGACCTCTGGTTCTCTAAGACAAGGTAAAGGTTTTTTGTACCCCTATCATACTTCCCAGAATAAAAATTGAACATCGCTGATTGACAGACCGTGATCGGTGTTACATTCTCTGCTCCACCCAATCTTTCTTTAACCAGAGTAGAGCCCCATAGAGTGAATACACCAATTATACTCATAACTACTCCAATTAAAAGGTAAACTTGATTAACCATTAAACTTCGCCTAGTATAGCTCTCTATTATTAATTATATTCGAAATTAGATAAATATTAAAACTTTTAAAGTATAAACAGAGACTATGCAATTTCCCATATGTCAAGTCTGTTTGAAGAATGATATTCTCTGCAACGGATGTGCAGATAGAGTAGGAAACGAAGAGATAAAGATCGATGAAATAAAAATGTTTAGACGTATCCATGAACTCCTAAAAGATCAAAAAACATTGAAAGATGTTGAGATAAAAAGAGTTGTCGGGAATGATGTAATCATGATAATTACTAGAAAAGACGACATTTCAAAGTTGATAGGTAAAGAAGGTAGAATGGTTAAAAAACTGTCTCAGGGGTTTGAGAAACCAGTGAAGATAATCGAGCAATCATCGAATGTCAAAGATTTTGTGAAAGAAGTATTTTCCTCGGTCCCCGTTCTTGGTATCAATGTTATCTACAAGCCTGAAGGACAAATGTACAAGATAAGGATAAAAAGTACTGAAAGGACTAAATTACCTTTATCTTCTGAACTATTCGCTAGTATATCTCGTTCTATGTTTCATGTAGATACAGACATAGTTTTTGAATAGATTTAAGCTAAAATTTTGAATTCTATTAAAGGTGATATATTGACAAGAGTAGCAGTCATCGACCGAGAATTGTGTAAACCTAAGAAGTGCGATTATCTTTGTATACGCGTATGCCCAAGGAATAGGTCTGGTGACAAATGCATAATCATGGATGAAGAAACAAAATTTCCAACAATCGACGAAAACATATGTATAGGTTGCGGTATATGCGTCCACAAATGTCCTTTTGGGGCTATAAAAATCGTCAATTTACCAGAAAAATTGAAAGAAAGATCTATCCACAGATTTGGTAGAAACCAGTTCTTACTGTTTAGATTACCATACCCAATACCAGGCCAGATTGTAGGTTTAATCGGTTCTAACGGCTTGGGAAAGACCACTGCATTGATGATACTATCTGGTCAAATTAAACCAAACCTCGGTCAATCAAAGAAAATTGATTTTTCAGAATTGATAACGATCTTCAGGGGAACGGAATTGCAGAATTATCTGGAAAAAATTAAAGAAAAACAGATAAAAGTCTCTTTCAAGTTACAGAGGGTCGATAAAATTCCTGAGACATACTCTGGAAAAGTTTCTAAATTGTTGAGTAAAACAGATAAAAGAGGAATTTTAAGTGACCTTATAACTAGGTTCGAGCTTGAAGAAATACAAGATGATGATATAAAAAGTATTTCTGGTGGTGAACTACAAAGAGTAGCTATAGTAGCCTGTCTGGCAAAAGATGCCGACATTTATTATTTTGACGAACCAACGAGTTTCCTGGATGTTTTTCAAAGACTGGAAGTTTCTAAGGCGATAAAAGAATTCTGTCAGAATAAATCTGTCATGATTGCTGACCACGACCTTGCCACCCTAGACTTTCTTACAGATCAGATTCACATATTCTATGGGTGTCCAAGCGTTTATGGTATAGTCTCGAGTCCATACTCAGTTCGAACAGGTATTAACACTTTCTTAGATGGTTATGTTCGCGAAGATAACGTGAGAATAAGATCAACACCAATCAAATTTGAATCGACTTATATTCAGTCTACTAGAGGAAGTAACGTATTAATGAAATTTTTCGACATCAAGAAAACTTTGGGCGATTTCAGTTTGACCGTCAAAAAAGGAGAATTGTATGAACAAGAAGTGTTAGGCGTTCTTGGAGCTAATGCTTTAGGAAAAACAACCCTTGCAAGAATCCTATCGGGAGAGACTAAACAAGATACTGGAGAGATAACAGGAAAAATCAAGATATCGTACAAATCCCAATACCCACAAACAGATTATGATGGAACAGTCCGTGAATTGTTGAAATCTATTTCTAAGGACGTTGAGACAGAGAATTACAAAACAGAAGTGATGAGACCATTAGAATTAGACAAATTGTTGGAGAGGCAAGTGAAGAATCTTTCTGGCGGTGAACTACAAAGAGTAGCAATAGCCGTTGCTCTAAGCCGAGAAGCAGATGTTTATCTACTCGATGAACCTTCAGCATTCTTAGACGTTGAAATAAGGTTATCCTTAGCAAGTATGATTAGAAGAATAGTCGAAAAAAGGGGGTGTTCTGCTATGATCGTCGACCATGATTTATTGTTTTTAAGTCAGATATCTGACAGGGGTATGGTGTTTTTAGGTAAACCTGGAAAAGAAGGATATGCAGAAGAACCAACAAAAGTCGAAGGTGCATTTAATTCATTCTTAAGAAGAGTTGGTGTGACTTTTAGAAAAGACCCACAGACCGGAAGACCTAGAGCAAACAAACTTGGATCAAAGTTGGACAGGGAACAAAAGGATAAAGGAAACTATTTTATGAGCTAATTTTTCAGGTTTAAATATTGTAATGATAAATTCAAATAAGAATTTAGATGTTTAGAATTAACATGATCATGACAAAAGAGGTTTTTGAATGAATGGGTTTGTTCTTGGCGGTGGTTTAGCAGGACTATCAGCAGCAATGGAATTATCCAAACATTGTGATGAAGTTACCCTAATTGAAAAAGAAAATTATCTAGGCGGTCTTTCATCTTCATACGATATAGAAGGTTACATGATTCCAAGGTTCTATAGGCATATTATAGATACTGATAGAGTGGCATTGAATTTACTTGAGACCCTTAAAATAAAAGATAAATTTATTCCAAAAAATGTGAAGTTTGGTATATACAACCAGACGCATGACAAAATTTTTCAGATGAGTAGTTCCAAGCTCTTGTTCTTCAAACCACTATCTTTTTTTGATAGGGTTAAATTTGGGTTTTTTGCTTTGAAGCTGTCGTTGAATGAAGAGAATGTCGATGAATTGGATAAGATGGATGCAGAGACTTGGTTAAACAATAAAGCCGGTGAAGGCGTTTCAAAGTTTTTCGGTAAATTGGTAGCAGAACATAAGTTCGCCATTCCTTTCAAGAATATTTCTGCTGCTTGGATGTACAGTAGGTTCAGACTGGAAATCAGTAAATCTAAGTTTATTTACTATCCCATTGGAAAAAAAGGATTCGATCTTCTCATAGATGGGATTAAAGATGGAATAAATGGAACAATTCTAAAAAAAACATCTGTAGAAAAAATAATAATGGAAGATACTCGTGTAAAAGAAATTCGATGCAATAAAAAAAGATTTACAGTAAAAAAAGATGATTTAGTAGTAAACACTATCCCTATACCAATTTTCCTTAATCTATGCAAGGGTTTACATGAAACTCAAAAAAAGAAACTTCAAGAAATTCAATACACAGCTAATGTTTGCGTATGTTTTGGATGCGATGAAAACTTAACAGATTATTACTGGACAAACATCATGGGTAATATTCCATTCGGGACTGTTGTAGATCACAACAATATGTATGATGAATACCCATGGAAAATAATCTATGCTTCAAATTACGTCAGTCAAAATGATCCAATCCTTAAGCAGTCAGATAAAGAAATCTTGAATCTTTACATCAGACACCTAGAAAAAATTTTCAAGAAAAATATAAAACCACTATGGTACAGAGTCTCAAAATCTTTTTATGCTACCCCGACTTTCAAGACTAATTTTTTTGAACGGATTCCAAATAACAGAGAATTTGAAAACCTCAGGTTTGCTGGTCCTTACATGACGTACCCTGAAGATAGAACTATGGGATTAAGCATAGGGTCTGGTATGAATTCTGTTAAACAGTTCATTTGAACTTTTCAAGAACCTTTAACTTGAACCATAATTTGATTAGAGAAGTTCCCATACTCCAAGAGTCTTTTATTATCTTAACTTTAGTTTGTTTACCTTCTTTCCATTCCACAGGAATCTCTTTTATCTTAAACCCCTTTAAAAAAGATCTAATAAGAATTTCAGTGTCCCAAAACCAACCGTTTGCTTCAACTTCTTTATTCATCGTAATAAAAACATTTTTTTTAAACCCTTTGAACCCACATTGTAAATCCTTGATTGGTAGGCCGAAAAGAATTTCCTGTAAAAAATTGTAAGATTTACTGGCAACTTTTCTTCCGAAACTCCTGTCGGTTTTTGAAAGTTCATGATACCTTGAGCCAATGACTATATCAAACCCATCGTCAAAACACTTCAATACATCAGTTAACCTTTCTCCGAATTTAGGTGCAAGGTCAACGTCCATATAAACTGGGTTTCCCTTGATGACTGACCCACAATTTTTTAAAGCTAGGCCCCTACCTAACCTTTTGTCAGAATGTAGATGTTTAATGAATTTTTTTTCCTTTGATAAACATTCCGCTATTCCATCAGTTCCGTCGGTAGAACCATCTTCAGCTATGATAATTTCGAAATTAATATTTTTTAAATTCAGAATTTTTGTGAGTTTTTCAACCGATGATTCAAGTTTATCTGCTTCGTTATACGCTGTTAATATTATCGAAAACATTCATTCAACCTAAAAATAAGTATTTCTTAAATCTTATATACATTATAATTTAAGTGATTTAATGCTTCTTGATATACTTATATGGTGGTTTTTGGCTGAAATTTTAGGTTTAATTTCATTCCCTTTAGTTTTTAGGTTTTGTAGGAACCTGCCTGACAGAGGATATTCAATTTCAAAAATCATGGGAATATTACTCGTATCGTACATCACTTGGATGTTATCAATTTTTATTCTTGACTATAATTTATTTACAATTTTGTTTTCATCGTTTATTGTGTTCATTTTTTCTACCTATATTCTGTTCCATGATAAAATAGAACTAATAAAATTTTTGAAAGAAAATAAGAGGATTATATTTCTTAATGAAATCGTGTTTTTAGTCTTTTTCTTTCTCTTTGTTACTACGAGAATGCTCACACCCGAGATTAAAGATCTAGAAAAATTGGCAGATTTTTCATTTTTAAATGGTATCTTAAAGAGCACAAAAATTCCGCCGTTAGATCCTTGGTATTCTGGTGGTAAGATACAGTATTATTATTTCGGTTATTTCATCACTGCAACATTAACAAAACTTTCTAATCTTCCTTCTTATATAACTTTTAATCTTGCCATAGGGCTTTTTTACACATTACTAGCTTGTGGGTTATTCGGTATCGGATACAACCTGACTAAAAGATTTTCATATGGTTTGATAACAGTTCTTGTTGTAGCTATTTTAAGCAATGGTTTTGGAATATTTCAAATTTTAATTTTCTTATTCCCTAGCCTATCCAACATCTTCATAAAAACTTTTGGGCTGGAATACCCTATAACTTGTTGTTGGAATCCTTCAACACCTTTAATAGAACAATTAACTGGGTTTCCACTCTGGCCATCTACTCGTGTCATACCGGACACTATAAACGAATACCCCTATGCCACTTTTCTTTTTGCTGATTTGCACCCGCACTTTATGGCATTCCCATTCCAAATACTCCTCTTATTTTTAATCTTGAACATCTTCATGTCGAAAGAAAAAGGGTTCAAACTTTTTGGAGATAAAATTATCTCAATAATAATTAACATTTTTGTGTTCAGTATTTGTCTTGGCTCTCTTTACTTTCTTAACACTTGGGATTATCCTATTTATGTTTTACTTTTCATATCAGCGTTATCTGTTCAACAATTTAGAGAATTTAATAAATTTAATTTTAAAAATTCTTTGAAAATTATCCCACTTTTAACCATCCCAATTTTTATAAGTTTTGCTCTTTATATTCCATATTATTTTTCCAGTAAAACATCATACCCTATCGGGTTTGTCAACCAAAGAACAGGATTACATTATCTCCTCATCATTTTTGGTTTACCCATATTTTTGATGTTATCTTTCTTAGCTTATAATTTTAAAAAAACCTTCAAAAAAAGAGAAAAAAATTACTTATTAATAATTTTTATTGGGTCAATTTTCATTTCATTTTTGTTCAATTTTTCTATTTTAATCCTTCTTTTACCACTTTTATATCTTTCTTTATTAAACCTGTTGAAAACGTACAAAGTAGATAATTCACAAGCATTCATCTCCATCTTGATTATATTAGGATCTTTGATTCTGATAATGTGCGACTTTTTATACCTTGATTGGAGACTAAACACTGTTTTTAAAATGTATTTCCATACATGGTTCATGTTTGGTATAGCAGGATCTTATAGTCTTTACTTCCTAAGACAGAATGTTCTTAAAAAAACTAATAAAAAAATTTATTCCATTTGGCTCATTGTATTCTTCGCTTTAATTGTAATAACATCGATTTGTACTGTATTCGTTACGCAAGAGCATATGGTAAGGGGTATTAATAGTTACATAGGGCTCGATGGTCTTGAGTACATGAAAACGATGGAAGAAGGGGATTACTATGCTATCATGTGGTTGATTAAAAACGTTAAAGGTTCACCAGTAATTCTGGAAATGCCGGGTGAATCTTTCAGATGGTGGTCACGTGTTTCTTCAAACACAGGACTCCCTACTATCATCGGCTGGGAAGGACATGAAAAACATTGGAGACTTGAAGACAAAGAAATTGATAAAAGAGTATCAGACGCTAACACGATTTTTGATACAACGAATAATGATGAGGCTTTGACGTTGATTAAAAAATATAACGTAACTTATATTTTTGTTGGATCACTCGAGAAACAAAAGTATAGTGAAGGAGGTTTGAATAAATTCATGAGCTATCCTAACTACAAATTGGCTTATGATGATTATTCTGTTAAGATATTTGAGGTTATCTGATTAAAATTCCATATGAATCCTATGAGTGAAGTAGCCGTTGTTAAAGTTAAGGATTACGATGTGGATGAGGCAGTCAAAAAAGCAATGGAACTCGCCGATTATAAAAAATACATAAAAAAGGATGATAAAGTAGTAGTCAAGCCTAATTTGTGCTGGGATTTAGTCGTTCCAGGCAGTCAAACATCACCTTGGGTTATGGAGAGTTTACTTAAGATTTTGGTCGATAGATGCTCTGAAGTTCACGTTATTGAAGGAGACTCAAACACGCATAAAGCAGAAAATGCCGTCAGAAATACAAAACTTGATAAAATATTGAAGAAATTAGGTATAGAATTTGTTAACTTAACTCATGCTGAAAGAAAGAAAATAACGATTAAAAACCCTTTATTCTTCAAGAAAGGGCTGAGTGTTCCAAAAATTATCTTGAATGCTGATTCTTTCGTTACAGTGCCAGTTTTAAAGGCACATGGACAAGTTTCTATGACTGGTGCATTGAAAAACCAATACGGTTGTCTAGAAAATGTAAGGGCTACTTTTCACCTTTCTCTTAACGATGTCATAGTCGATTTAAATAGAATCATGAAACCGACATTTGCACTTATGGATGGAACAATAGGGTTTGAGGATAACTCTCCTAAACTTGGAAAACCTAAAATCATGAATTTAATGCTAGCTTCTTCTGACCCTGTGGCTTTGGATGCAACAGCAGCTTACGTGATGGGGTTTGATCCACAAAAAATTGAGTATTTGAATTTAGCGAATAAATATCAGCTGGGCGAAAATCAAATTAACAGAATAAAAGTTCTTGGTGAGAATTTAGATGATGTCAGAGACCCCTTCATACCATCTTATGGAAGAGATTGGGTCGTCAGGTTGAACCTTTTGACTCTTAAGTTAAAATTTCTAAGACCTTTGATTTACGATACTTTCATTTTTGATATTATGGCTTCTGGGGCGAAAATATACAACATTATATGGTATCACAGGTTCGGGATAAAACATCTAAGAAAAATCATGGAAACAAGTAAGTATGGGGATCAATGGAAGGATTAATCATTAGGTACATTAACTTGTTCCACAGGTAAATCTTTCATAAAATTCATAAATTCTTTATCAATATCTGTATTAGATTGTATCAACAACCAAAAATCATGTAGGACAATGCTTAATTTTTCTATTTCATCTTCGGTTAGATTATCCATTTTAGTCTCATCATCCTTTAATCTATTGTTGGTTAATTCCTTCAATTTCAGCAACAGTCTCAAAAACCTCTTTTTCTTTTCTTCTTCAGGAATTTCCTCTTCTGTTTCTACCTCTTTTGACATTAGGTATCTTTCGATATCCTTTTGATAAAATTGATACAAGAATTCAATTAAACTATTTACTTTCTTCTCTAATTGCTTCTCCGATGAGTTGTAATACAAACCTTTCATGAGTGTGTAAGACCCTATATTCCTCAATAGATATAGAATAAACCCTATTCCTGCTGTATACGTGATGTTCGTATTATTAGAATCTGAGTATCTATTCGCGTCATCATTTGCAAATGATTTTTCTTGAAAATTCCTCATTGAAAATTTTGAGAACCCATATCCAATTATTTCCTTTTCTCTCTGATAACCCAAATTAAAACTCTTTATTTTTTCAACTGCTTCTTCGTGTGTGTATTCGAACCTTTTACTAAAATCATCTATAGTTGCACCAGGATGATAATCAAAGAATTTTTTACCGCCACAAGGATGCCCTCCTCGTCTTTCTAACATTTCACTGGAAATAGAATCTAGGTATGAGTTCAATAAATTTGGCTTAAAACCTCGAATGTTTAAGGGCATCAAATTGCCACCCTCCAGTTGTTCTAATTGTGATAAGTAACATTATATATTTGGACATTAGACTCGTTATAAACTAAAGTATAATATTCTGGATGTTTAGAGAATTTTTCTAGACCTTCCACGCTGTAATTCTTCACATCAAGCTCAGATCCTATGTAAATATTCTTATAATCTTTCTCTAATTCTCCTATGTATACGTATTGAACATTGTATTTTTTCAAAAGTTTCAATGCTTCTTCGTTATCGACTGTGTTGTAGATTAGATCAGCTTCATTCGACCTATTCCATATGTTTTTCCAGTCCACTGCCAAGTGTAACTCCATGTGTTGATGCCAACCGAGTATAGTCGGTAATCCTGTATAAACAGAAACACGTGATGTATGTTGATAAGATCTACCGGGAACTTCGAGTATAACAGGAACTCCTTTGATGTTCTTATTAATCCATGTTATCGCTTTATAGTCATCGTTGTGTTCAAACTTGAGATAATCAGTTCCATCTAGTGTTGGTTTCTCTCTACCCAATGATGGTGTAAACCCGTTAGTTTTTTGATATGTTGTTAAGAAAGGAAATATCAAGCAAGAAAAAGCTAAAAAAAGAACACACAAAAACCAGATTACTTTCAGGATGTTTAGAAGGTTTATCTTAATAAGTGAATGAAATTTGTCACTGAAAAAATAAATCAAATAAACTAAAACAATACCCCAAAAAATGAATGGTTCTCCATAAACCTTGTTCATGAAAACGTAACGTCCTTCTATGTTTACCAACTCACAAATCAACGTGATTAAAGCACCGATTAAAATTAATATCAATACAAATTCCTGATCAATATCAAACTTGTATTTTTTAAACAAGAGAAACAATGTGATAACTATTAGAGGTATTAAAAGAATTAGAAGTTGAAAATCAAACAAGAGTGAATGTAATGTCAGAGAGACTGAAATAGAATGTTTAAATTCCTCTTCTCGATTGAAGTAGTTGAAAAACACAGAAATGAAAATTATAAAATAAATAATCAATAAAATTGTGCCAAATACCAAGTATTTTTTCTTTTTGGACAACAATTTGTAAAAATTATAAATTATGAATGAAAATATCAAGAACAAGGGCAGAGAAAACACAACTAAAAAATGATACAGACTTGTTTTCATCGTTTCTATTTGAATCGAACCTGCTTGTCTAGTATACAAAGGGTAACTTTCTTCATGGGGTAAAAATTTAACAATAGATAAATTTATTCGTTGTGAGAGTTGACTGTCAATAGGAAAGTATAAAATGAAACTCAATAAAACGATAACAAAAAATACAAAAAGAGACTTTAAAAAAACCCTTAATTCGAATTTTCCTGCAATCTTGTAATCATGAATCAAGATAGTGATTAGCATGAACAACAAAAGGAATGGAAAGTCATAGACATTTGTTGGAGGAACAAAACCCAAACAAACAGCAACCCCAAATAACCCAAGAAGAATCGAAAATAAAGAATCACCGAAAGTCTTGAACAAACCTTTATTTGACTTATACATGTTTAAGAACAACAATACTAAGAGAATTCTAACAGGAATTATCATTAAATGTCCGTGTAAATCTCCCCACATAAAAGTCCAGTAAGGAAACTCGTGTATAGCCCATGGAATGATACGACTAGCTGTCCACCAATTATAATTCACTAAATTTTGAATGACTGTCCCTCCAGTAGGGGGATGATAATCGATGATATACCAGTTTATGTTTGGATTAAAATAATTTATCACTTGGAACAGGGAAATTATGTTGCCTGCAAATACTATGAAAATTACACCCAGAATACCATAGGTTGGTTTCTTGGTTAAGTTAAATAAAATCCCATAAGCTGTGACTGCTGTGAACCCAAAATAGAGACCCATGGATAGGTTGTATGCAATTGAAGTAGGTGTTCCTGTTAGTAATGATAATATTGCAGCTGTAAGATGGCCAAAATAATAATAATTATCGAGGGTTACACCAGCAAACCATGTATGGGGCGGTGGAAATTTATTTATTCTCGTTAGCGTGTTCATGTAGGCGAGATCATACCTAGCCTCTCCATTGTTTGTGTCCGGAATGTATGATATTATCATCGTGAAGAACAGAAACGAAGCTGTAAAAACTATTTCGGTTAAAAGAATCATTCTCTTGAAACTTGCTTTTTGTAGATGTGGGATGATTTTTTTTGAAGAATTTTTATTGAGTAAAAGGAAAAGAGAAGTTATTGATACGATTATAATAGAAAATAAAATAACAACAACTCCAAAATTAAAGAGATTTAAAACAGTTAAAATATAAGAAAGACTGGTAATCAACAGAAGACCAAATAATTTTGCGATAGAGTACCCCTTATCTTCAAGGTTGTTGCATATGTAAATTACGATGGGTGTAGATACGAGACCGATCACTTGAATTGCTAACCACCAAATTAAAACTTCCAACAAACCAATCACTCGGGTTATTAAATTTTTCCTTTTAATTATAATATAAAGGAATTTTAAATGTCTAATTTAATATCTGTAATAATTCCCGCATACAATGAAGAAAAAAATATTCAAGAGACTATAAATAGAGTGAAAAAAAGCTTAGATAAGACATTAGATTACGAAATAGTCTTTGTAGATGATGGGTCAAAGGATAAAACATTTCAAATAGCCAGAGAAACTGGTGTTATTTGTTTAAAACATAAAAAAAACATGGGTAAAGGAGCCGCATTTAGAACTGGAATATCTAACGCTAAAGGAGAAATAATAGTTCAAATAGATGCTGACAGTCAATTCCTCCCTGAAGAGATACCTAAAATTATTGAGCCAATAATAAGGGATGAAGCGGATATCACATTAGCATCCAGATTTATAAAAGGTGCATACATTGAAAAAGAATCTTTAAGTTTCAGGAACAAAATCGGAAATTATGTCGCATCATTTTTAACTAGCATCGCATGCATGAAAAAAATTACAGATATACAAGCGGGGTTTAAAGCATTCAAAACTGATTGTCTAAAACAATTAGAATTCAAGGAAAATAAATTTGGCTATGAACCAGAAGTTGTTATTCTAGCTGCAAAAAATGGTTTCAGAATAAAAGAAATACCTATTGTATATAAAAAAAGAAGGAAAGGACAATCGAACATATCTTTCCTAAAAGATGCTTATCAAATATCAAAGACTATATTGAGGACATCCCTATTTTCATGATTTTATTCATTCAACTTAAGGCGATAAAATCAAACCAAAAAGAATTACATCAAAGAAAAAAAACTTCCCGATTTTAATTTTTTCTGTAAATAAAACTATTAAGAATAAAAAATCGATGTTTTTGATCATTTTTTTAATCGTATTCTTGTCTAAAATTTCGATAATAAATACACCTCATCATTGGGATGAAACATCATTATATTTACCATGCATAGAAGAAATCGTGAAAAAAAATTTTAACCCCTTCGTATGTGGTTTTATCGGAAGAGGTCCAGTTTTTTCACTAATGCTTGCTGTTCTTTACAAAATATTCGGTCAAACTGTATGGATAGGTCATATCATGAATATTTTTTTCTCTTTTTTAGCAGTTTATTTCACTTATCTTTTAGGATATCATCTTTGTGATGAGAAAGTAGGTATAACAGCTTCTTTAATGATGTTTTTTTCACCAATGTTTTTTGCGGAAAGCGGATTGTTAATTTTAGATGTTCCATTAGCAGCATTCACAGTTATTACGATATATTTCTTTTTAAAAAATAGAACAAAACTATACATCTTATCTGCTACTCTCATGATTTTAACAAAGGAACCAGGAATATTAATTATCTTCCCTATAGTTGTTTACACAATATTAACTAATCTAAAAACCTCAAAAAAAATTCTATTAAAGAAAATTTTTATATCAATTTTACCTGTTATTACTCTCATAATTTGGTGGTTAATTAGTTATAAAATTCGTGGTGGATTTGTGGACCCAGGCTTTACGTCTGCATTATATAAAGATCTGAATCCCATACTATCGAGATATAATGAAAGAATATGGCAAATATTCTTTAAAGATTTTAAAATCATACTAACTATTTTCTCGACTTTATCACTTGTTGTGATAATAACTCAAAAACAAAAAAATTACAGGAAGTTTTTATTATTTCTCCCCCTGATTTTATTGATACCATTGAGTATATTCTATAAAAATGTACACATTATATGGTCTCTATTATTTTTATCCTATACGTTGATATTTTGGTTTTTACATAAAAAAGCAGAATACTTATTTCTTTATCTTATTATTCTAGTTTATGCAATATTTTTTGCAATCTACAGTTGGTTTTTACCTAGGTACGTACTACCTGTCTATTCCTTATTTTTCGTTCTGGGTGCTATAGGATTGAGAAAGTTATTTAAAAATTATAATTACTTACAATTTTTAATCGTTGTATTGATTATAACTCTTTTCATAAACAATTGGTTTGATTCGAGATCTGAATCCGTTGGTTCCAATCTTGAAGATAATCTAGAATATCTTGATTTTATTAAAGTCCGTCAAATGGCATGTAATTATATCGAAACTTATTATCCTGATGCTACTGTATTGACTAGTTGGTTTGACTTAGGACCTAGCCTGAAAAAACCTCAGTACGGTTATGTTACTAAACCGATCAAAGTTAAGTACATAGAAGATAGAAAAGTTAATGATACTATTGATTTTGATTTAATTTACTATGCTCCTTACATGAATTTGGATGAATACAAAAAATATTATAATATGATTCTACTTAAGAGATTTGAGATAAATAACAAATACGTCGAACTATACAGGGTTAATAGTTTAAAGATTTAATTCCATCTGGTCTTTGACCAGTGGATGGAATCTAGTTCTATA
>CAZRNP010000027.1:0-14074 GCA_964601485.1 uncultured archaeon | reverse complement strand
CGGGGGATTCAGTCCTGTACAAATATCCACTAATCAAAATCAAAACCCAGAATCAAATAGATTTTTTAATTATTTGATAAAATCGTTACTTGACTAATGATTTGATATTGAATTTAATCAATGTCTTTTTAGTATTTTGATAAAAATAAGGTGTTTTACCGATTTTCATCTTTATCATACGGAAAGGAAATAAAAAGAATGGATTTTAAGATTGTGAGTAATTCAGATAGATTTTTGTTCTGAGAAGAGAAAAATTCAATCATGAAAATCAAAGAAATTGAAAATAAAGCAATTGAATACATTATAAAGAAAGGAGGTGTGAATGATGGCAAGCAAGTGGTTACAACATGTAAAGGAGACCAAAGCTAAGATGCCTAAGGGGACTCTATTAAAACAAGTCCTTAAAGAGGCTAAGAAGACTTACAAGAAATAGTCTTTATTGACAGGGGCTGGAATAATTGGTAAGAGGTAAGGATGGAAGTGATAAAGATGGTATTTAAGAAAGGAAAAGTGAAGTAGATGAGAAACTCAGAAAGTTTTCTGAACTATAAAAAATCAGATTGATTTTTGTTCTTTGTGTACAAACCCCACCTCCCGCACCATTCTCTAGACACCTAACAAAGAACAAAGTTATTTATATTATAGAAAATTGATTTATTTATTATGTGCATATCTAGCTGTACTATTTTGAATGAAGTTTTTCCTGTAATTGGGATAATTGGCATTTTCCTAATTTTACTGGATTACAAGATTTTTAATAAAAAAATTGTTAAATCGAGAAATATTTTAATGGCACTAACAACCATATTTGTTATTGTAATAATTTTAGGTGTAACAGTAACTTTCCCTGGACCTTTTTCATATAGTTCTTGTAATTTTTTCGAAGATATAATTCAATGTAAGTATCTGGGAATTATGTGCAAGAAATGCTAAATAGTGGAGAAATTATTATGAAATCTTTTTCAGTGGGTTTAAATACACCTTCCACATGAAGAACACTAAAACCTAGCTTCTTTATTTTCTTCAAATATACCAAACATGTTTCCTTGAGGATCTGATATATATGCTACAAATCCATATCCAGGTATAGTCTGCTTTGGAACAAGGACTTTTCCTCCTAATTCCTCAACTTTTTTGCTGTATTCATCTACAGATTCTACAAGTATATGAACATTGATTTTATCATTCAGATTTTCACGTTTTCTCATTCCACCACCAACATCACCTGTTTCTATAAGACAATATTCAAAGGGGCCTTCTGCTCTTGTTATTTTCCATCCAAATAGGTTCTCATAAAATTCCTTCAACTTATCTACATCATCGGCAGGTATCTCGAAATGACATATTGCATGATTCATTATATCACCAATAACATTTTAGAAAACAAACTCTTATAGGATTTCAATGGGTTCAAACCCCATTCAAAAAATCTTATATAAGTACACCCTATATCAGATAGGTTTCTTCTAAAACTTAAGGACTCGAACTCATTTGGGTATGGAACCCATCGGGCCCAATATATCTGTTATATGAGATATATTTCGTATATTCTTTGTCAAGAAAGTAATTTTTAGAAATAAAAGAAATCAGATAAAATTTTCCTGTAGCAAAATAGTTAAAATAACAGGATTACAATGTATATTCAAGTTAAATGGAATTCGATATATATATTTTATAAATAATATTAGTGAATCTATGCTCGTCGGAAGGATAATAGGCAAAACATCACCAGAATGGTTCGATTTTGAAGTAACGGATATAGTCAAAAAAATGGATTTCGTTGCTCTCAGGGATCCAGAAAGACATTGGGTTCTTGGGAGGATCGAAGGTATAATCCAAGAAAAAGAAAAGGCTGCGGCAAAGGTTTCTGTCATCGGTTACACGGATAAGAGAGGTGCAGTTAAACTACCTAAAATGCCGTTCAAACCAGGATCATTCGTTTACAAAGCGGATGATGGTTTAATAAAAAGAGTCCTAAACTTGAAGAATTCTGGGCTTTATGTGGGGTTGTTGGACGGGTCTGAGAACCTGAGTGTTTATCTTGACCCAAAACTTTTGATAACAAAACATCTAGCCGTCCTAGCAAAATCTGGTTATGGTAAATCATACTTTATCGGAGTTCTTCTGGAGGAATTCATCGAGAATAAAATACCTGCTGTCGTCATAGACCCACACGGGGAATACATCTCATTGAGGGACCCAAACAGGAAACAAGAAGAAATAAAATACATGCCGATGTTCGGGATCAAGCCAAAGGGTTATAAGAAAGAAACACAAATCTATTGTCTTGAGAAAAATTTGACGGTTGGGTCCAAAAAACTGAAATTCAACGGTAAGTTGAACCATCAAGAAATATTCGATATGCTGCCTTTTCGATTGACTTCTAGCCAGATGAGCGTCATATACTCAGCAGTACAAGACATAGGAAAGCCAGAGTACACCCTTGATGACTTAAGAAAACAAGTTCAAATCTCGGACAGTAGGGCAAAATGGAATGTCTTGCAAGTGATAGATTTTTTAAAGCTCACAGGACTCTTCGACAGCACAAACTACATAAAGCCAACTGACCTGGTCAAGAAAGATACTTTGAGTATTTTGAACCTTAAAGGAGTTGAGCCAGATGTTCAGCAACTCGTCGTTTATAAGATTGTCAGGGATCTATTCGAAGCTAGGAAGGATAACAAGATACCATATTTCCTTTTAGTCGTAGAAGAAGCACAGAATTTCTGTCCAGAAAGGGGTTTTGGCGGTGAGGCTATTTGTTCGAACATACTCAGGACTGTTGCGTCGGAAGGTAGAAAATTTGGGATGGGTTTAGCGGTCATAAGTCAAAGGCCTGCAAGAGTTGACAAGAATGTCCTGTCTCAATGCAGTACTCAGCTTTTCTTAAGGATAACCAACCCCAATGATTTAAGGTCACTCATGGATTCTGTGGAAGGTATAACCAGTGGTTTAGAATCACAGATAAAGATTTTACCCATAGGGACGAGCGTCATGGTCGGTTTGATAGACCAGCCCTTACTCGTCGATATAAGGATAAGAAGGAGCAACCACATGGGGGCACCGGCAATGACACCAGAAAAAATAAAAGAGAGGGAAGAGGGCGACATACTCTACTTCTACCCAAAATTCTTGGAAGAGGATGTGAAAAAGAACACCATGAAAAAGTTTGAACAGTTCAAGCTCGTTTATTATCCCCTGTGGCTGCTAAGGTGTAAATTCTCGACAGAAGAAGGGGAGAAGGTCGACAACTTGTTCATCGATGGTATGTCTGGCGAGTTAGTCTTTACTAGGAACGATACTTTAGCGAGGACAGATGGATTACCAAAACTCCTCAGGCTCAGCATGAAAGAAAAAGCTGTTTTGTTGTACTTGACTACTTATGGCCTATCAGGCTTTGAACAGATAAAAAAAATGTTGAAGATACCAGAGAAAGATTTATCGGAAATTTTGACTAAACTGCACGGTCAAGAATTGATAGGAAAGGAAGAAGAGAGTTATGAGAGCAACCTTGATATAAATTTTGAGGACATAATAGACAATCAAATTTCAGAAACTCCTGTGAATTACAAGTATACTGGAGATGTTCTGCCGTTCAAAGTCAACCTGGCATCGACAGACCAAGTCTTAGATTTGTTCAGCCCCGAAGCTGTAGAAAGGAAGAAATGTTACTATCCTTATTGGATCATATTCTACGATGACGGGAGTGTTGATGTAATAGATGCTTTGACCGGGGAAGAAGATAAAAATTTACCGTCTGAAGACATTTTGGACATGCTGTCACCTTGAAACAGGTAGGTTTTTGCTCTTGGGAAATAATTCAACTATTCTCCGTAGCATATGTTGTTAAATAGAACAATGTAATCATATATTATGTTCCTTTGTAAGAAATGTTGTGGACTTATTTCCCAAGCTCAGGTTTATGGAAATGATGGCTTGTGTAAAAAATGCTATAGTAATAGAATCAGTTAGATTTTTGTTCTGAATAAAGAAAAATTAGAAATCCAAATTTTTTGAAAATCATTTTAATTTTAATGTTTGTTTCAGTTATTGGCTATCTTATTTTTCTTCAATATGAAAAAACAAAAAGAGAAAATGAGGCTTTATCATATATAGAAGGACTTTTGAATAAATATGAAGAATATCGAAATACATCATCAGAAGTAATTGATTTAGTAGACGTTTCTTGTAATAACGGTAAAATAACAATAATATTATCTAATACAGGAAATGCTACTATACCAAATTCTGATTTGAATGTTTATATTGATGGTATTGTAAAATCCAAGCAGTTTAATTTTAATCCTAATTTAATACAACCAAATACTACAGCTGTTGCAACAAGTTCTGATATTTATGAAATAGATAAAAATTATCAAGTTACTGTTTCATCTCCAAGTAATGGTGTTATGAATACAGTATGGTGTTAAAATCAACACTCACCCCTCACTCTCAGCGATAATTACGAAGGAAGTTGAAGAAAAGATAGTTTTTTGTTCTGAGAAGAGAAAGAATAATTATGGAAAACAAAAGAGGAAGGAACAAGATAAATATTATTATATTAATTGACGAAGTTAACAAAATACGCAAGAGAATAACAAAGTTGGAAAAAGAAGTTAAAAAACTCAAGAAACCAAAAGAAAATAATTAAGTCATAAAATAAAAAAGAATGGATGGAAAACATAGGTTTTTGTTCTTGAGAGAGAAAGATTAATTATGAAAGTTAAAGTGATTAAGAAAAAGAAGGAAGAAGTTGAACAAGAAGAAAAAGAAGAAGTTGAAGTTGATTCAGACCAAGATTACATTGGCTAGTGGTTGGATAAAAATCAGTTAGATTTTTGTTATTGGAAAAGAAAGAATAATTAATCATAAATTTCAAACATCTACTAAGTTGATTAAATGGCTGACCCAGAACAACACCTGAGGTTTGATAATAGAAAAATGAAGTTATTCTTTGTGTTTATTTTTATTTTTCTCATGTTCCATGTCGTCCTGTATGCTTTAGCTACTACAACTATTTCAGGTATTGTTTATTCGGTTGCACGTGCTTTCATTTATGTACCATTGTTTGTCCTCGAGGTTGCGACGCAGAACCCACTTTTTTATGGAACTCCATTATGGCTGGTGGTTTTTTATATAACAACAATCGTTTACCTGTATGTTCTGTCTTATCTTATAGTCTGGGTTTATGATAAGGTAAAGAAAAGAATTAGATAGATTTATTACCCCCAATTTTTTAAATTAATTATACAGGGGTAAAGAAATTGGAAAAAGAATTTGAAGATATTATATCACTGATAAAAAAGCACAAAATCATATTTTTAGTTGCTTTTATAGTCTTAATCATCGTTGGTTTTATTTCATATTCATTCTTGTCAGCAAGCATGTTATCTTCTCGTTCAATGGATGATTACTATGGAAATGCCCCCTCTTATGCTCCTGTTTCAGGCGTGAGTAAAACTTCATACGAACAACAAGTGGAACAAAAAACAAGTGAAATAATATCAAATCCTTCTGAGTATCAAATCAAGAGAGGTTCAGCTAATGTAAAATCAACCAATGCTGATTCTGATTACGAAAAGTTGAAACAAAAGACCGAATCAGACAATGGTTGGGTTGAAACAGTTAACAAGAACGAAGACTACAAGCAGATATCGATAACGACAAACCTGAAAATTCCTTTTGAAAACTTTGATTCATTCGCTGACTGGTTGATGAAGAACTTCGATGTCAAGAACGCCAATTTAGAACTTTACAGAGTGTCTGTAGAACAACAACAAGATGAGATACAGATACTGCAATCGTCATTAGGTATATACGATAATTTCTTAAAAAGAGCAGAGGCATTGAACGTCAGTGAATCCAGTATCGAACTCATCATGAAAATCACGGAAAGAAAGTTGGATGTAATGAGGTTGTTGAGACAATATGGCTATTCTGTTGAACAGGTTGAAAAACAATCGAAACATGCCAGTTTGTCTATAACTCTAACTCAAGAAAAGAAGATAGAGCTTATGCCAGAAGATTTAGGTAGTGAATTAAGATCAAAACTAAGAAATAGCATAAGGGACATAACTAACGCTGGAATGGATTTGATAACTGTACCGGTAGTCATATTCGTCAGGATAATAATATGGATAATCTATGCGATTATAGTCCTAGTGCCAATATTCATTGCTTTAAGAATCATCATCAGAGTTTATAGGTTCATAGCAAAGAAAGTTTAGTAAAAGAAAGAAATAAACTAATTATACAGGTTTTCTATCCAGTATAAAACAAAACCAATTTATCTCTATACTTGCATTTATGAATTTGAGGGAAGGATGTGAAGAAATTATTTTTATTCCTAAGTATTGTTTTCTATTTGGTTTTATTGTCTAATGTGAATGCTTTACAACAAATAGCAGGTCCGATAGTCATCCCGACTCCGATTGGCGGGAGCAACTCATCTCGGTATGGACTCTTAAATGACGATAACGAGACAATCGTTATCAGTCTAAGAGCAGAAGATGACATTGCAAAGTATCTTTCTTTCCCACAAAATGTAAGCCTTGAGCCATATGATGTTGAAGAACATTCATAAGTCAGGTATAAGTGAAAAAATTCCAGCAAAAAGCAAGTGTCAAGGACCTTGTGCTATATAATTAAATAAATTTTTGTTCTGGGGAAATATTATTAGGATTATGAAGAAAAGTGAAAAGTGGGTCAGAGTTTGTCCAAGATGTGGAAGTAAAGATATTAGAGGAGGTCCTTTATATGGCATGGGTATATTTTCAAAACCTTATAAATGTCTAAATTGCGGTTTTGTTGGCTATTTATTTCCTGAAATTACTTCAAAGAAACCTAAATCAAAAACCTAATTAAAGAAAAAATTGAATCAAATAGATTTTTGTTGTTGGAAAAAGAAACAATAATTATGAAGCCAATTATGCAAGAAACAATACAGATTGGTAAAACTAAATTCATAGTAAAATGTTATTCCGATAAACTAAAGAGTACTTTTGATTGGACAAAAAATCTGATAGAACAAATTTATCCTATTGTAATCAAAGACCAACAACTGAAACTACCACCAGAAATACAAGTTGTAATCGATTCTAAATTTAAAAAATTCCATAAAAGAGGTGAAAAAGAAAAATGGGTTTATGGTACTATGAATCACAAACTAAACATGATTACTTTTTATCCAAGTGTGACTTTTACTGAACCAAAAAACAAACTTATAGGTTTTACTAAACATTTACAAGATTATGCGTATGTTATGATACACGAACTATTACACTACAAATACAAGAAGAATGAGTTAAAAACTGCTGAAGAAACAAATAAAATGTTTAAAAAATTCGTATGGAAAAAAAAGGAATGGGTATGAGATAAGTTTTTGTTCTCAGAAAAGAAAGAATATATCATGGGAAGTAAAGATAGAGAATCAAAAAAGGATTGTTTAAACTGTCCCTTCTGTGCTGAAGATACAGACAAGGAATTCAAGAATTTTGAAAAGATTCCTGAAGATGCAAAAAAAAGGTATAATAAAAAATATGCGGAATGGAAAAATCATACTATTTCTTAATTAATTTGATGTTATTAGAATCAGATAGGTTTTGTTCTGGAAAAAGAAAAAAGAGGAGTGTAATTAAGCATCTCTTGCCTTTAATGTCTTTCTATTATTGTCCTTTGCTCTATCAGCAGCTCTTCTAACAATTGCTGCTACATCTGTATCAAGTCTCTTGAAGAATTCGTCACTAACATTGAATTTTCCCTTTACTAATTCTCTAACAGCACTCCTAACTATCACTCTATTTTCAGCTCTTTCAGCCAAAAAACTCACCTCTTCTTAAAATAGTATAAGTTTTAGGACTATAAAAACATTGAAAATTCAGTCAAATAGGTTTTTGTTCTGAAAATAAGACAAATCAGATGATTGTAAAATCCTTTTATACTCAAAAAACATGTGATAATATTTGGGGGGTTAGAATGCCTGCAATTAAAATTGAAAAAATTGAATATGGAACTGTGATAGACCATATAACTGCTGGAAAAGGAATAAAGGTAATCGAGGCTTTAGATTTACCCGAAAGTGATAAGATTGTTTCCATGTTAATGAATATTCAGAGCAAGAAATTTGGTAAAAAAGATATTGTAAAAATAGAAGGGGTTCATTTAGATCCTAAAGAAATTGCATCGAAAATTTCATCGTTTGCACCTAAAGCGACAGTCAACTTAATAAAAAACTCTAAGGTCTTAAACAAAGTGAAATTATAATCTTTGTAAGATAACTCAAGAAATTCTAACATATAAATTTCCAGCATGAAAGAAGTAAATCGTTCTGTTTACTAACTAGAAAACTGCTAAGACCTTTTTTTCTTTTTTTAAGAATCAGTTAGATTTTTGTTCTGAGAATAGAAAGATTATACTATGAAAAAACATCTTTCATTATTTTTTGTAATTATTTTTGTTTTACTCGTATCTTTTATTCCAATTTTTGGGGTCAATGAAACTTGTACAGATACCGATGGAGGTTATGAAGAGTACATTAAAGGAAAGGTTACAAGCTGTGCAGAATCTGATTGTGTTGAGGTAATTGATACTTGTGCTGATAGCAGATATAATAATATATTGATTGAGTATTATTGTTTTTTCAATCGAAGTGTATCAACGAATCATACATGTTATTATGGTTGCGAAGATGGTGCATGTCTTACATATTCACAAATTTCTACTACTACGGTATTGATTACGACTATTCCAACCCAAAAAATTTGTACAGATTCTGATGGTGGGTTGGATTATTATGTAAAGGGTTGTGTCTCTTCTTATTTTAAAACAGGTTATGCTGGTGGAGGAGGAGGTGGTTGTGATCGCTGTCTAAATTCTTCCACACTAAGTGAACAGTACTGTGATGAAAACAATAATGGTAACTTTACCTATTATACATGTCCATATGATTGTGAAGATGGTGTTTGTCTAGAAGAAGTTACAACGACAACTACTACAACGATAACCACAATTTTGCTAACAACTACTACAACAGTTCCTACTACTGCCATTCAGACTACAACCACAATTCAAGAAGTTATTGAAGAACCTAAAAAGCCAAACATTTTCGTAAGAATATATCAAAGGATAACGAGTTTTTTTAGAATACTACTAGGAAAATGGTATAAGGTTTTTGTTTAAAAATAAACCCGATTAAATAAATTTTGTTCTAAGAAAATAAGCGTCCCCGGAGAGATTTGAACTCTCAGCCTTCTGGTTAACAGCCAGTTGCTCCACCGTTGAGCTACAGGGACTTACGGATAAAACCTCGTTAATGTCCTTGGGAATGGTATCGCATCCCTAATATGCTTTAATTTGCAAACCCACATTATTAACCTTTCCAGTCCTAAACCAAAACCAGAATGTGGAACAGTCCCATATTTTCTTAAATCGATGTACCATTCATAATCTTTCGGACTCAATTTCTCTTCTTCAATTCTTTTCATCATCTCTTTTAAATCATGAATCCTTTGACCTCCTCCTATCAACTCACCGTATCCTTCTGGCGCTTGCAAATCATCCGATAAAGTTACAGTAGGTTTTTTCGGGTCAGGCTTATGGTAGAATGCCTTCACTTGTTTTGGGAAGTACGTGATAAAAAATGGTTCTTTAAACTTTAAACTCAAGACTTTCTGCTGTTCCCAAGCCAAATCCTGCCCCCATTCTATCTCAACACCTTCTTTCTTGAGTAAATCAATAGCCTCATCATAAACCAACCTCTTGAAAGGTGGTTTAATCTCGAGTAAATATTTAGGATCCCTGCCAAAAACTTTCAATTCATCCGGGAGTTCTTTCGCCAAGCCGTGACATATGTGAGTCACTAATTCTTCTTGAACTCTCATCGTTCCTTCTAAATCCTGCCAAGGTTCTTCTGCTTCTATGTGCCAGTATTCTGTCAAATGTCTCCTAGTCTTAGATTTTTCTGCCCTGAACGAAGGTGCTATCGTGAAGATTTTACCCAGGGATGAGATGGCTGCTTCAGCGTACAGTTGCCAGCTCTGTGTCAGGTATGCCTTCCTGTCAAAATATTTTAACTCGAATAGAGTTGAACCGCCTTCACATGCTGCTGTAATTATGATAGGAGCTTGAAATTCTTTGAAACCGTGTGACAAAAACCATCCTCTCGTCAACTCAAGGATTTTAGACCTAACCCTTAGGATGGCCTGCATTTTTCTACTCCTTAGCCACAGATGACGTTTTTCCATCAGGAATTCAGGGCCATGGTATTTTTTAGAAATAGGAAAGTCTTCTCCAGATTCTTGTTCTATTTTAGCATCGGTAGCAGAAAGTTCATACCCAGAAGGTGCACGTTGGTCTTTTTTTACAGTTCCTTTAATCTCTAGTGTTGATTCTACAGGTAGTTTGTCTATCTTCTCGTAAACCTCTTTGTCTATCTTATCCTTCCTTAGTGTAACTTGTATCATCCCCGTCCCATCCCTTATTAGCAAGAATTGGACACCGCCACTGGATCTCTTATGATGGAGCCAGCCGTGGATATGAACATCCTTCCCTTCAAGTTTACCTGTCAATACTTTAGAAATATCAGTAAACTCTACCATACTCTCACCTTAAAAAATTGAATTTTATAGAATAAAAGAGTTATGAGTAAGGAAAACTTAGAAAATCTTTCAAACCAGATTAAAACATTCACCGTGCACTTCGAGCACCTACCGTACTTTTATGACTCTAGGTTTAAATGCTTTCACTTTCATGGTGATATCACTCCTGGAATCTTTGGGAATGGCACTGCTTCCCATATTGTTTTTAGGCCACAAATGAACCTAGTCAAACGTTCAACACCGATTCCGAACCCGCTCGAAGGCAAAATGCCAGACTTTAACATAGTTAAATACCATTCGTACTTTGATTTGTCATCGTCTAATAATTTCATTCTCTTTTCAACAGCTTCAATGCTGTATTCCCTCTCCCCACCGGATATTGCTTCTCCGAAGCCTTCTGGAAAGATTAAATCAAAATCTTTTAGAACGCCTGGTTTGCTTGAATCTTCTAAATAATAGAACCCTCTTGCTTCTTTCGGGTAGTCAGTTATGAAGAAAGGCTCTTTGAATTCCTTGGACAAAGCTTCTTCTACGTCCCAAGGTATTTCCTTACCGTAATCGACATTAAAGCCTAAACTATCGATGATTTTTAATGCCTCACTGTAATAGAATCTTTGGAATGGGATTTTTGGAACCCTTAATTTGCGGTCTAAAAGTTTCAATTCTTTCCTGCATTTTCTTTTTACTCTTTTAATGGCATACTGTACCATTCTTTCAGCTAATGCCATCGAATCTTCATAACTTACTTTTGCTTCTTCTATGTCGACTTGACGGAATTCTGCTAAGTGTCTGCCTGTTTTTATTGTTTCTACCGGTTCAAGCCTGATACAAGGTGAGACAGCAAAAATCTTGTTCATTGAAGAAACTGCCATCTGCTTGTAGAGGATCATACTACTCATCAACTTGAACTCTGAACCATAGTAATCGATTGAAACTTGTTTTGCGCCCCTAATCCCAGGGTCGGTCGATGGTCCGATGATGGGAGCCAGTATCTCGATAAACCTTTTTTTCCTCAGAAACTCCCTCAAAGCAGAAAGTATCTCATCCTGAATTTTAAGAACAGCTACAGTTTTTGGGTCTTTAATGGTAGTATACCTATCTCTAAAAACAGCCGTATCAAATTTTATATCTTCTCTAAATATTCCGTTTATCTACCATAGTTATCTTTGAAATATAATATAAACGAGGATTAATATATTTATTTATAAAAAATATATAAAATTTATATAAAATAGTTAATTATTTATACTAATTTTTATAAAAATTATAATTATGTCCGACTCCAAACTGGATGAAAAGGATTTAGAAATACTGAGGTTATTACAAGAAAGCTCTAAAATGTCCTCTAAAGATATATCAAGGAAGGTAGGTAGTCCAATCCCTACAATTTATGCCAAGATAAAAAGAATGGAAAATATGGGAATAATAAAAGAATACAAGACTGTACTGGACAGTAAAAAATTAGGTAAAGGCACGACAGCTTTTATTTTTGTCTCTTTTGGTTATCATCCTTTTGGAACAGAAAAATCCCTCGATCAAAGAGAAATAGCTAAAAAAATCGCAAAGTTCCCAGAAGTACAAGAACTGCATGTTATAACGGGTGACTGGGACATGTTGATAAAAATTAAAGCCAAAGACGTGGATGATGCTGGAAAATTCGTAGTCGATAAGCTTAGGAAGATAGAAGGTATAGAAAAAACATTGTCTTGTATGGCTTATGATGTTGTGAAAGAAAGTTTAGATATTTTTTTATAATTCAAATTTCATTCCCTGAAAACCCTAAATAAAAAACTTTTTTATTAGCTTCTAGGAACTTCTTTGGAACGACTTCTTCTATTCCTTGTAGGATAAACTTTTCTTCTAACGGGATCAATCCTTTAGACACAGCATAACCAAGCATGTAAATGTTAGTTGGTATTATGTTACCAATCGCTTCTTTAACCGTTCCAGAAGCATTCAAGGTTATAACTGTTTTTGAGAAATCTTTCAAAGTTTCTACGATTTCATCCAACGATGGGTAGGATGTTTTATCGATGACAACAGAGAGTGGGATGATAGAGTAATTGTTAACTAGAAAAACGGTCTTGTTCTCTCTTGAGCCGTAGTAAGAAACTCTCAAAGCTTCTAAAGGTTCCAACGCTATTACCAGATGTGCTTCTCCCTCCATGACTAACGGGGAATAGATTTTCTCACCAAACCTGATATGACATGGGATAGGACCACCCCTTTGAGCTAGGCCATGCAACTCAGAAGTCTTCACATCATAACCTTGGTTTAATGCTGATTCAGCGATTATTCTCATTAAAGTTAAGACTCCTTGACCACCAGTTCCAGCGATAACAACGTTGAATTCTTTCATTTCTTTTTCACCTTATCGTAAACCCAAACTATGATGCAGGAGAGAAAATAAGTAATTATAAGAGAGATAGTAAACATTACTATAAAAGATTCCCAATTAAATAAAGGTGAACAATTTATCATTCCAGTAGGACATGAATGAAGAATAGTTGTAATCCCTTTCATAAAAATAGTAGGAAGAATCATTAATAGAATTGTTATCACAATCTTTCTCCAATCAGGTCTCAAAAATTCTTTTATAACTTTCATCTCTTCACCTTTCTAATCGCCTTATAAGGACAAACTTGAGCACAAACACTACAACCAGTACAAAGATTCTTGTCGATGTGAAATTCCCCTTCTGCTTGATAGATTGATGGACATGCAAAGTAGAACAAACAAACTCCACATTTCTTACATTTTCTCTGGTCGATATCATACTTGTGGATCCTCTCGTCGCCTCTCAGTTTTCTTCTAATCGTCAACAACCTACATTCTCTCTTCGCTACGATCACAGAGACCTCATTTTTATTCAAGAACTTTTTTATCGTTTTAATCATTTTCTTGACGTTGAAAGGGTCGACAACTTTCACGTGCCTTACTCCACATGCTCTGGCTATATCTTCAATTTTTATTTCTCTTGTTTTCTCCCCCATTCCAGTCCTTCCCATCCCAGGGTTGGGTTGATGACCAGTCATTCCAGTTATCCTGTTGTCCATGACGATAACCAATGGCTTGGACTTGTTGTAGACTATGTTTACCAGACCAGAAAGACCGGCATGGAAGAATGTTGAATCTCCGATGAAAGCGATGACTTTTTGATCTGTTACTTTATCTATACCATGGATTACACCTTCACTCGCTCCCATCGAGAACATAAAATCTTGTGTACGGTAAGGAGGCATCATCCCTAATACATAACAACCAACGTCACCACCGAATACTGTATCATTTCCAGCTGCGATCTTTGCTGCCCAGAACGTTGCTCTATGAGGACAACCAGAACATAGCACAGCGAACCTTCTAGCTATTTTTAATTCTTTATATCTTTTCTTATGGGTCTTGAGGTTGATGCCGATTTCTCTCCCAGTTATTCTTCTCAAAGCCGCTATAACAAGTTCTTCGTTATACTCTCCAGATTT
>CAZRNP010000026.1:0-14164 GCA_964601485.1 uncultured archaeon | reverse complement strand
GAGAAACTCAACCTGACTTTTCCAGTTTCTCCAACACCAGAAGGAACATTCCTGAATATTAATTCTAACAATTCTCTTAATTTTGGTCTTATTTTATCTACTGTCAAATTAGTCCTAAGTAAACGAACCCCACAGTTGATATCAAAACCGATTCCTCCAGGCGATAAACCACCCTCTTTAAAATCTAGAGCAGCAACTCCACCTATTGGGAAGCCGTATCCAAAATGCATATCAGGCAATGCTATAGAATGCTTATAAATTCCTGGTAGAAAAGCCACGTTAGCTGCTTGTTCAATCGCTCCTTCTTCAACATCTTTTAAAAGCTTATCTGACAAGAAAAATAACGCTGGAACCCTCATTCCTGATTTGGAATCTTTTGGCAATTCCCATCTACATGTCCCAACTTTTTTTAATTTTTCTTTTAGATTCATGTAATCCACATCTATATACAGAACATCATTATTTAAATTTACCACAAATCATCTTCTTTCTTTGTCTTATCATTCCAAACTTTCCTAGGTTTTTCTTCTGATTTATCTGGGCTTATCAATAAAGAGCGATTTCCTGTTTTCAAAGGTATTATATAATACTCGGTAACTTTACCTTCTCCATCCTTCAAGTATATTTTTTTCTTATTATTCTCAACTTGTTTAAATGTCTTAGCATCCCTGTAATCGTACATCACAAACTGTCCACGAGAAACAAGGTTTCTAATCTCTAAATTACCTTTCTTATCCTTTGTCAAGACAGTTTCAGGATATTTCTCCATGAAATCATATTATAAGAATAAATAATTTAACCTTTAAAACGATGGGAATAGAATAATAATTTAAGATAAGGAAGGTGATTTATTGCCAGTATCAACAGCCCCGTATACAAGGAAATACCAGCACACACGTCAGCGTGGGTCAGAAGCAACAGTAAGATGTGACAAGTGTGGTAGAAAAGTCCCAAGATGGAAAACTTTCATATCATACAGAGGTTTCAGGATTAACGACCCGGTTATACTAAAACAGATGGACAGAAGGTTTATACATCTGATGAGAGAAAAACAGAGAGTATGCCCAAAGTGCGCTAGATTCTACCATATTGTCCAAAGAGGAAAATCTGTTAGAAAAAAGCATATGATCCATTAAAAAATATATCTGAATGATGAGATGTCTATCCCAAAGATTGAAGGATTGAAAGGAATTTTATGGAGAAAGATGGTTCAGTCAAAACAGCCTATTGAAGAAGTTATATTGCCTCAATTCGAGATCGAGAGTCCTAAAACTTTTGTAGAACTACCATCTACAGAAGACCCAAGCAAGGTTGATGTCAGGTATCCACTGATACTACCATTTGCTTATGCGCATATACAATGGGATCCAAGAGAGAAACAATTGAAGTATTTTTTAGAAGAACCTGAGTTGTCTGATAAAGAAAGAATTTTTTTAGGGAAAATTTCTTCTATGTTAATGGACCTTATAGAAGTTGAACTCTCATCGATTAAATCTACTCCCCAAGCCATGTCATACTTAGAAGAACAGATTAAAAAAGTATTGAAAGAACTCTCCATTCCCATTTTACCAGATCAATACGTCAGGACCATGTATTATATTTTTAGAAACTATGTTGGCCTGAATGAAATAGAACCACTTTTAAGAGATCCCTGGCTCGAAGATATAGGGTGTGATGGTGTTAGTGTCCCATTGTTTGTCGTCCATAGAAGATACGGCTCAATCAGAACGAACATTGCCTATGATAAAATAGAAACTCTACGTGAATTTGTCATAAAATTATCAGAACGTTGTGGCAGGTATGTGAGCTATGCCGAACCGATACTAGATGGAACGTTACCAGATGGGAGTAGAGTGAACGCAACACTGGCTGGTGATATAGCAACTAGAGGTCCAACATTCTCGATAAGAAAATTCTCAGAAAGACCCTTCTCTCCAATAGATCAGATAGAACTTAATACAGTCTCTTCTATGGTGATGGCATACTTTTGGTATTTGATTGAAAGTGGTATTTCTTTAATGATAGCAGGTGGTGTTGCGACTGGAAAGACTAGTTTCTTAAACAGTATATCAATGTTCATCCCACCAGAGGCAAAAATCCTCAGCATCGAAGATACGAGAGAACTCAGGATACCACATGAACACTGGATACCAACTGTCACTCGTCTAGGTTTCGGTATACCGATGCCTACAGGAGAAAAATACGGTGAAATTACAATGTTCGATTTGTTGAAAGGATCGTTCAGACAGAACCCAGATTATGTTATCGTTGGAGAAGTAAGAGGTAAAGAAGCATGCATTATGTTCCAGGGTATGTCTTCTGGTCATCCTTGTATGACTACGTTCCATGCCGGTTCAGTTGATGCTGTCATCAAAAGATTGACAACACCACCTATAGAACTATCGCCCAGTTTAGTAGAAAGTTTAGACGCTATTGCAGTGATGATTCATGCAAAAGAGAAAGGAAAGTCTGCGAGGAGAATAAAAGAAATGGATGAAATAATATCTGTTAAACAAGAAACTGCTGAAGCAGAGACTTATCGTTCAGTAGAATGGAACCCAGGTGATGATACTTTTGTGTTCAATAAAGACAGCTATCTCCTTCAAAAAATTGTACGCAATAAAGGAACTACTGTTGAAGATGCAATCGAAGAAATAAACAGAAGAAAGGCCGTCCTAGACTGGATGGTCAAGAACAATATAAAAGATTATGTTGAAGTTTGTAAATTAATCAACGAATACTACAAAAACCCTGAAAAAATAATGAAACAAGTAGGAACAGTGGCTCCTGTGGGAGAACAAAAACCAGTAGAAGGAGAGAAAAAGGAAGAAATGGGAAAGAAAGAAGAGACTAAACCCCAAAAAATACCAATTCTTCAAATTTTTGGCTACAAGATCATCTCAGAAAAATAAAATAGTAGGAATACTAATTGTATTTTAGATGTTAGCGAAATACAAAAAGTTTGCTTCCAGAACATTTGACTGGGTGTCGGATAAATACCCAGATACACTGAACCCCATAAAATTCACTCTTCCCAAGTCTGGTATAACAATCTCACCAAAGAATTATTTCAGTGCGATTTGTTTAACAATATTAATCGGCTATATTATCAGTATAGTAACTCTATCTGTGTTGATTTTAACTGTGCTAAAATTGAACATTTTTTTGACCATATTATCATTGATATTTATCCCAGTAATAACAGGAATGATAATTCTTGTGGCCGGAATTTTTTACCCGTATGAAAGAGTTTTATCACGTAGAAGGAGCATTGAAACAAATTTACCATTTGCTATATCACATATGGGGGCTATTTCTGCATCTGGTGTCTCCCCACAGGTTATTTTCAAGTTGCTCGCAAAATTCAAAGAATACGATGTTCTAGCAGAAGAGATGCAAAAGATTGTCAGAAACATTGAAGTTTTTGGTTTGGATCCTATGACTGCTTTGAAAGAAGTTTCTAAAAGGACTGCATCTGAAAAATTCAGACAATTGTTGCAGGGTTTAGTGACTACTATAGAGGGTGGTGGTGATATGAGGATATACTTGAAAAATTCTGGCGAACAAGCTTTGTTCAGGTGGAGATCTAAGAGAGAAAAATACTTAGAACAGTTATCGACTTATGCTGAATTCTACACTGGTCTGTTGATTGCAGCTCCACTCTTCTTGATTTCACTATTCTCTGTCATGAATATGATTCAACCAGAATTGGGTGGTTTTGATATAGCACAACTCATGACTATGAGCGTATACTTATTAATTCCAGCAATGAATACAGGATTCTTGATATTCTTGCAAGTAACACAGGTCGAGATGTAAATGGAAAAATTGAAGGTCATAACCATAGTAAATGGGGTAATAGTAGGGTTGATAATACTCTTTGATTTTTTGTTCTTAAAAGAAACTTCTAATCTCTTTTCCCTCATCATAATCCTAGCTATAGTAATGTTCATAGTCCCGATAGCAGTGATTAAATACTATGATATTTGGAAAGTCAAGTCACTAGAAGACTTTTTCTCTCCATTCATGACTGATCTAGTTGAATCCGTGAGGTCTGGCATGACTTTACCGCAAGCAATAGATTCTGTTTCTGATAATGACTACGGTAGTTTGACTTCCTACATCAAGCGGTTGAATGCGCAGTTGAACTGGGGAATACCATTCGAGAATGCATTCTTAGCATTTTCTAGGAGCACAAAATCTAAGTTGATAATGAGGATAGCATTGACTATAATCGAAAGCCACAGGTTTGGTGGAAATTTGACAGACATATTCGAGTCAATGAGCACGACTGCAGTAGAAGTAGAAAGGTTGAGAGAAGAAAGAAAACTCTACATGAGCTCTCACATGATGACTGGTTACATAATTTTCTTCGTCTTTTTAATCGTCATCATCGGTCTAGAAAAATTCTTGGTTCCATCTCTAGCTCAAACTTCATCACAAGGAATAATGGGAGGAGCAACTAAAGACATGTCGAGTGAATACAAATCAATGTTCAGAAACCTCGTTGTAATCCAAGGCTTTTTTGCAGGCTTAGTCATAGGCAAGATGTCTGAAGGGGCAGTAGTTGGAGGAATAAAACACAGCTTAATCTTCATGATAGCGGGGTTACTCATCCACACAGTAATGGGTGTTGTTTAGTTTATGTAACCTCGCTGACATCGCTAGAAGAGATTTCATCATTAACGTTTGAACAGTTGGAGATAACTCGGATTTTGTCGTAGTTGTTGGTTGTGTTCATGTCGAGTACTTGTCTGTTGAACGTGTTCTTCTCACCAGGTTCTAAAACCATGCTTAAATCTAATTTTTCTCTTGTAGCATTTGCATAAAAAATCTCAAAGTCTATGTTGCCTAAACTGATCAAATTTGTGTTCTCGACTGTCCCAGTTAAGTTTCCAGTAGTCTTATTGTATTTTACATCGTCCAGAGCGATACCACCGTAACTGCACGTGACTTTTTTTCCAGATTGTTCCTCTACTTCTTCAGTAGTCTTCTTGGTAAAGGAAGTGCTCCAACCACTGAATAAACCAGCTACTGCTATGGTGAAAGCGATTAGTAGGACAGAAGCGATAAGGGGAGATACACCCTTCATTAGTTCACCTGAGGGCACCTTCGGAATAAGTAAACTGCAGACTAACTTCGGGACAATTCGTTTTAATTTCCCCGCTAACGAGATTAGAACCGACGTTTGAGTCTAATGGTTTAATCTCATTCCCTCTTAACAAAGTGGAATTCAACGAATGAGTCGTCATCTTATTACTAGAATCAAAAACGTACAGATTCATTAACTTCAAATCTACGGACCTTATGTTATCAAGTCTTAAAGATAAAACACCGCTTACTTTATTATAGCTTGAAGAAGGATGGAGTTTGAATTCTGCCCCAAGACAGGCAGTTTCACCAGTCGTGTTACTCGATTCAGACAATTTTTTTGAAACGAAGCCAGAAGTCCAGAAAGTTAAAATACCTGCTATGCTCATCGTTGCCGCTATCAAGATTACAGCTGCTACTATGGGTGACAATCCTTTCCTCATAATAATAATTGACAATCCCTCTAATAAAACTTTTTCTAATTGTTAAATCGTATAATAATCATGAAGGGAATATCGAACTTCGTCAGTTACACGTTCACGATATTGTTCGGTTTCATAATATTGATATTCTTCTCCTCACTCATCTACAGTTTTTATGATCAAGTCCAAAAAACCAGTATAACTGCCAGCTTAAAACAAGTTTCAATCCAGACAGCTGACAGTATAGTTCAACTCTATAATCTAGGCAAAGAATTCAAGACAAACCCTGCAAACTCAACGTCCATCATCATCTCAAACATAACTCTAAACTATCCAGAAAAAATTGGGGATAAAAATTACGAGGTTGAATTGTTATCATCTCCAGGTATATGGAATTCAATCACTAATTTTACGATTGACAATAGAAATGTAACTGTAATTAAAGAAACTAAATCTTCTTCAAAGATTATCGCTAGAACAACTCAGAGGCCTTTTATCACTTACGAACAAGATTTACCCAATATTCCCATTATTCTACAAGGGAAATTCAGGTCTGGTGAAAACGATATTCTAATACTTGTTAGGTACAACTACAATGGAACAGTAGAAGACAGGATTATTCTTGGTCAATCTGATATAATTGTTGGAATAACTAGCATAAGATAACAAATTTAGTATAAAAAAATAAATATCACTCATGAACTACATCGATTTTGCTATAGCATCTTCAATATTTATCATTTTTTTTGGAGTAGCTTTAATGTTTTCAACGAACTATTTTTCTAATTTATCAAGCTTGACAAAGACATCAGAATTCAGGTCAGTCTCAGAGAATTTTTTCAAGATTTTCTTTGAAAGCAAAGGGACACCTGAAAATTGGGATGATTATTCTAATACTCCTGTTAAGATAGGACTGGCTGAAGAGTTGTACTTGGTTTCTGTTTTAGTCAGAGAAACTAATGGTTCTAGTCGAACGGATGAGCCAGTGACAGCACAGATTGTATTTGATGAAAATTATGAGAACAAATCTTGGAACAACAGTGTAAGAATGTATGATGAGGATTGGAATCAAATAAATTTAGAAATATCGAACACACCTTTTTGTACTAGTCAATATTTGAATCAAAGTAATATCACTTGGAACGTTAACATCTCTGCGAATCAAATAAAAAAATATTATTTTTATTATTCTCCTGATAATGGAATCACTAATCCTAATTATGCAGCTTTAACTTATAATACGTCCAGTTGGGTACCGAGTGATAGGGATGCTTGGACAGAAACAACCGCAAATTGGAGAGAATATACTAGCCTTTCATCAGAAAATATAACTAATGATACGACTTACAAAATAAGAGGAAACAGTAGTGTTAACATAACTGGTATTTTTCCCCATTCTTCTTTTGGACTAGAATATTGGCCTTCGAGTAGTATCACAGGAGTTTCCAACGGTTGGTACATAGATACATGGTTATATATCGATGATGTTACATATTTGAGTGCTGTTTATATCCTTTTAGCTTCTGGTTCAACTTCTATAACAGGATCGCTACTAGAAAATATTTCTGGAAATATGACCAGTTCAACTTGGTACCATTTTGTAAAAAAATTGGACCCAAACATATGGGAAACTAAAACTGGTAGTTTTAATGCTTCAAAAGGAATAAGAACTATACAATTTTATGCTCAGAACTCTACATCTGGTTTAACTAGAACTTTTAAAATCGATGGTTTACACTTTAAAAAAGAACCCCTAGAAGTAAAAACTTTCCCAGAAGAAAAAATTACCGCAGTTTCTGGAACTAAATTTGATGCCTTAGAAAACATAAGTTATGATGATGCAAGAAAAACTGTGGGTGAAAATTATAAGTTTAGGTTAGAAATAGATAATGAAACTTACGGTGGTAATGTTAATATGTCGGCTAATGTAGGTTGCTCTGAATATCCTAAGATTGTTGAATACAAGAACGGAACTGTGAGTAAGACTATGACAAAGATGTGTGTCTGGAAGTGAGATGAATGAAAGGTTTATTGTTCACATTAGAATCCTTCATAGCAATATTGATGATATTTTTCATCATCATATTTTTATTCCAAAACCCACCAGAATCTCCAAAATCCAATAGAATTAATTACAAATTGAAGGCGTACAATGGATTGATGGTAATTGAAAAAACTGGTGAACTGAGAAGATATGTAGTTGATAATAACGCAACTAAAATAAACGAATCATTAAGGTCTTACTTACCAGATTCTATAAGTCGTGCTGTCGTGATTTTTAGCAGTACTAATAATCTTACATCAGAACCTTCTTTATCAACTGTAAACGAATCAATCTCTGTTAGTTATTTTTTAGCTGGTGATGTAGACGATTTCAAACCAAGAGAAGTTAGAGTTTATATGTGGGGATATTGATGAAAAATAAAGGACAGATGTTTATAATTGTAGCTGTCATCATGATAGTTGTTTTAGTCATACTCAAGATAGGCGTCAATATACCTGACATTATGCAAAAAAATAGAGAATCGGAAGGAAAATTTGAGCATGATTTTTTTGTTAACGTCGTAGATGAATTAACGAAGACAATAGATGTTTCCTATTATCAACCCATCAACATAACAAATAATGTTTACAGTTTTGCTAATTTCACGAGAAAAAAAATGACTGAAAAATTGCAGAATTTTAAATTACTGTATGTTGGATCTATAACTCCTGCCAGTAGCGGTAGTGACACGATGAACGTTACTGTCATCAATCTATTGAATAAAAACACTAATGTAACTTTAAACATGAATGGAACGATTAAAACATGTTCTAATTCTATTACTTATGACTTCACTGACACGACAAACAATAAGGCCTACAATAATTCTGTTGTCAATGAACCACCTAATTCTTTATCTCCAGCCAGTGAGACAGTATTAGGCTCAGAAACTTCGAACATTTCATCATCAGATGATAATTACTTCACTTCAAGTTCTTATGATCATCCATACCATAAATTCAACATAACGATAAACGAATCTGTTTCAGAAATAGATCAGATAGCAGTTACGTGGGAAGGACATTCAGATTCTAATGGAACAGTGAACTTGTATGTCTACAACTTTACTTCTGGCAGTTGGGGTCCTTCTATAGTCAGTGATTCTGGAACGAGTGATTTTACTTTGACAAAAACATTCACTTCTGGGTTTAATGATATAATAAATTCTGGAAAAATTTCTGTATTAGTCCAAGACCCTGATTTAAAAAATGACATGGAGGTTTCATGATATGAAATCGAGGATAAAATTTTCATTCTCAAAGATTCTTGTTTCAATAGTAATATCATTAGCAATTCTTTATTTGGCACCCAAAACAATTGAAAATAATAATCTGCTTTCTGAATTTCTCAACATAAGAACTTTTACAGAAGTATATGCTATCGATATTTCTGGTTGTTCTAACCTCAACCAACCAGGAACAACTTACCTCTTAACAGCGGACATTACCAACTCAGCCACGTCATACTGCATGAATATTTCAGCTAACAACGTCACTTTAGACTGTCAAGGCCATAACATAGACGGGGATGATTTAGCTGATTACGGTATTTACATCTCCAGATCTTCATCACAAACAACGAATGTAACTGTAAGAAATTGTAACGTGACTGATTGGGATGTTGCAAACATCTATTTGTATTATGCTAATGGAAACAACCTCACTAACGTAACTTCAACTTCAAGTCCTTATTACGGTTTCTACCTTTCCTCTTCCAACTCCATCACCATCTCCAACTCCACTGCCAACTCAAACTATTACGGTTTCTACCTTATCTCTTCCAACTCCATCACCATCTCCAACTCCACCGTCAACTCAAATTCCCAAAGCGGTTTCTTCATTTCCTCTTCCAACAACAACACCATCTCCAACTCCACCGTCAACTCAAATTCCCAAAGCGGTTTCTACCTTTTCTCTTCCAACAACAACACCATCTCCAACTCCACTGTCAACTCAAACACTTGGTACGGTTTCTACCTTTCCTCTTCCAACTCCATCACCATCTCCAACTCCACTGCCAACTCAAACTATTACGGTTTCTACCTTTCCTCTTCCAACAACAACACCATCTCCAACTCAAGTATACATAACAACACAAACTACGGGATTTATTTATCCAGTGCAGGTTTAAATGGAGCAAACATCATCTACAACAACCTCTTCAACAACACTAACAACTTTTATTTTACAGGAACTGTCTATACCAACTATTGGAACACAACCAAACAATCAGGGACAAGGATCTACTCTAATGGAAATCAGATAGGAGGCAACTACTGGACCAATTCGACTGGAAACGGCTATTCTGACACGTGCACGGATGCTGATACGGATGGTTTCTGTGATAGTTCTTATACCTTAAACACCAGCAACATAGACTATCTCCCGTTGAGCAACAAATATCAACTTCCAGTTATACTTTCAACGGATTACATAAAAATTGTTGTGGTTAAAAATTTTATAAAAGATTCAAGCAGTTGGTCCACTAACTTTTCGGTCACACAAGGAAACAATTATATCCTAACTGCATACTATGACGGTAATGAAGAAAACATATCGATAAACACAAAAATCAACAAATCCGTTTATATCGGGTTTTTCGATACAAACCTAATCGGCTCAGAAACAACGTATAAAGATAAGTTCCAGAAGAACTATACTTTACCTTGATGAGAAACAAAGCAATCAGCCCATTCATCTCTGCAGCGTTGATAATCCTGATAGGAATAACTGGAATATTCTTCGCTTTAACTATTTTGAACCCAACTGTTGATCAATCAAAAGATTCTGCTGTTGTGAACGAAGCCTTACAAAACTTACAGTTGATAGACGATAACATAAGAGAAGTGGCGTCTGAATCCGAAAATTCAAAAAGAACAATCTCGTTGATGGTCATTGAAGGTACTTATAAGGTCGATCAAAGCATAAATTGCATAAACTTCACTTACAGCATAAAGTCTGATTTGAATTTAGCCGGTCAAAGAGATAACATCAACATAACACGTTCTGGGAGTGATTTAATCGTTTTCATTTGTTACACCAACATACAGTTACAAGGGTCTGACCATTTCACTAAAGGAGAGAATTCATTAGTGGTATCACACAACGGTATAAACTCAACCACAAATTACCCCATCATATATGTTGGAAAATAAGATTAGAAAATTACAACTGATTTTTTAAGAAAAATTAGAGAATAAAAATAAATACAGAAACTAAATAATAATCATGGCTGTTTGGAAAAACATCAAATGTCCTGGCTGCGGAAAACCCAATGAAAGGGAAGCTTTGAAGACAAGGAAGGGCGTTTGTATTTATTGTGGTTTTAAAATCGTCTCTAACTTATCGATTTTCGTAAACAACGGGATTAAACCTATCCCGACCCAGGCCTAAAAACATTTTTCTTTCAATTCCTAAAATTAATTGTATGTTATCTGAAGAAGATGGGAAAAACCTGGTAAAACTTGCAAGACAAACAGTAGAAGATTACTATAAGAAGAAGAAACTTGTGTTGAAAAAAACTGTATACGATAAAAAATGCGGTGTTTTTGTTTCCATTCACACATGCTCTGATCATGAACTAAGGGGTTGTATAGGGTATCCTTATCCCATCATTCCATTGAGTGAGGCACTACAAAGAGCTTCTGTATCTGCTGCTTTTGAAGACCCTAGGTTTCCTCCATTAAACCAAGAAGAAATGAATAACGTCATATTCGAAATATCTGTTTTAACTGAACCGGAATTGATTGTTGTAAAAAACCCTAAAGAATACATTAAAAAAGTTGAGATAGGTAAAGATGGGCTAATAGTTGAAAATGGTTTTTACAAAGGTCTTCTATTACCACAAGTACCATTACAGTTTGAACCAAAATGGGATGTGGAAACTTTCTTAGAGCAGACTTGTATAAAATCTGGGTTACTCCCAGACATGTGGCTAGACCATAAAACAAAAATCTATAAATTTCAAGCCCAGGTATTCAAAGAAAAAACACCTCGTGGCGAAATCATCCAAACATAGCTGAGAAAGCGTCAGATATTTTTTCTTCCTGTTCTTTATCGTATCTTTCTGTATCACTGTAAACTATTTCTTGCGTTTCTACTTGTGGTGTTTCACATTTAAAACATATCCACTTACCATAACTCTTTTTAACACATCTTATACAGCCAATAGTTCCACAATTATCGCACTCTACCAGTTCATTAACTTTACTCTGACAACGAGGACATACTAGATCTAACATATTAACTATAATTATATTAAGAATCCGTAAATATCTTCTTTTTTACTCTTCTTTGAGATGTGTTATTTGAATAGTTAATTTTATACCTCAAGAAAATAAGATAAATTTGGTGAGAGAATGGTGTTCGAAGGACTTGTTGGTTTAGGTGTAGCATGTCTACTAGCACCAGCGATAGCACAGTTCGCAGGAACTAGAAAGAAAGCAGAGAGAGGGTACAACTGGTTGGCGATAGGCGGACTGATGTTCATGGTAGCAGCTGCTTTTGGAATCGAGTTTTGGACGCTGGCTAAATTGACAGAAATATCAGGATGGGGCTCACAGTTATTCCAGATAATCGGTTGGATTTTTGTATTAGCCGGAGTACTATCAGCTTTACTCGAATCTTTCAGGTGATAGTACTTTTTTCTTTATTTTTTCTAACTAAAATCATTTTTCTAATCTAGGGTTAATTATTTAAATTCAGCGTGCATTTAATAGTAATCCAAAAATTAACAATAAGGTGAGGGATTATTGAACGCATGAGTTTACAGGTGGAAAGTGATGTTGTTAGCGATAGACATATTTTTATTCATTTTTGGACTCCTGATGATAATATTCGGGAGCGAAATAGTATTCAGATCTGGTAACTATATAGCTTCTAAACTCATGCTTACAGGAGTCGCTGTCGGTGCTGTTTTCTTTGCCTTGATAACTGCGATGCCAGAAACTTTCACGACTATCTATGCCACTTATCATGGTTCTGCAAAAATTGGTTTTGCCAACTTAGTCGGCTCAAACATTCATAACGTAGCTTTAGCCGTTGGTGTGTCCGCCTTTTTAACTTCATTAACTTATGAACGTTTTGCAAATAGGATATGTTTGATAATGACGGTATCAATTCTTTTTGCATCTTTACTTTTGGTTGACGGTCAAATGACCCAGATAAAAGGTTTAATACTACTCCTTTGTTATGGACCGTATGTTTTTTATGTCATTAAAAATGGAAGGAACAACAACCATCATGAAATTAACAAAACATCAAAGGGTTTGAAGATAATAATTTCAACTTTTATCGTCGGTGGGGCAATATTACTTATCGGTTCTTATTTGGTCGTTGATTCCAGTTTAAATTTGGCTCAAAATTTAGGAATATCTAGTTTTTATGTTGGTCTTATGGTTATGGCATTTGGTTCTGTCATACCAGAAGTTGCTGTTTCGATAACAGCAGCACTGAAAGGAGACGGATCAATATCTATCAGTAATGTATTCGGTGATAATATATTCACGATATTCGTAGTGTTGGGTTTAACTGGAATATTGAGTCCTTTCTCTATTACTACAAATGAGTTATTGTTGTCAATGATACCGATGTTTACCTTAACTTTTCTACTGTTTCTTATGACATCAAAAAAAGAACGTAAGATAACGAGAAAAGATGGGTTAATTTTGTTAGTCGTTTACATAGTTATACTGGTAATTCAAACCATTTATCTGAAATGATTGCAGGGGCAGAGATTCGAACTCTGGAACCCACTAAGGGAGTAAGTTTCCCAACGATCTTGAGCATCGGCATCATTCAATCAGCGCTCAATGATTCTACCGCCGTTGGCCACTTGGCTACCCCTGCTAGTTATAATATAAGATTAAGAGAAAAAGAAATTTTTTAACTTATCGTTTGCAGTTCTAACTTAAGTCCCTCTATCTGCTTTTTCAGGTCAGTTACTACTCCTTCTAAACCCTCTGTCTCATAGATTGGCGGTGGGAATTCTTCTTCAAAACCTTGTGGCCTCAAGAATTCAGAATCCAACATCACGATTTTCTTATCGATCTTGTTTATTGCAGCTTCCATCAACCTTCTGTTTTCATCCCTTAGGCCTTCAAATTCTTTTTGGAGTGCTAGAGCATTCTTTACCATTATAACAGTCATTTTAAGGTCACTTATCGTGTTTAAAACAGCTCTGTACTGGTCCAATTTAACGAACAACGGTGCAGAAGTAGTTTTTTTACCTTCTATCATTTTTTCTTCCCTTGGTTTAACCTCTTTTAATGATAGCATTTCTGGTGGAGAAACAGGTCTCATTTCTTCGGGTTCTTCTGTGATTTTTTCCCCTCTCCCTAAACTTTGTAAAATTTCTGGTATTCTTTCTTCAGTAGATACTTGCAATAATTCATCAGGAACTTTTTTCTCCTCGGCTGAAACCTTAATTTGTTCTACATCTTCTTCTTTCTTTTTCCTGAAAAATATCATGATTTCACCTGATAAAATATCTAAAATTTTTTAATAATAAAGCTATGTTTTTATTGAGGAATGAATGCGGCCGGCGGGATTTGAACCCGCGTCGCAAGCTTTTTGCACATGAGTATGGCAAGCTCGTATCATAACCAGGC
>CAZRNP010000025.1:3274-14190 GCA_964601485.1 uncultured archaeon | reverse complement strand
AGAAATGCTTACAATAATATTTAACGAATTTTTACCAAAATATAATAAAAATTAAAATTTTATTCCAGTCTTTTGATCACGTGCCAGCCAAACTTTGTCTTCACTGGTTGGGAAATTTGACCTTTTTGTAACGCAAATGCAGTTAATTCAAATTCACGAACCATCTGTCCCCTGCCGAACGTTCCTAAGTCGCCGCCCTTCTTTTTAGACGGACATAATGATTTTTCCATAGCCATTTTAGAGAAGCTTACTCCCCTGTTTATCTGGTCTAGTATCGATTTAGCTTCCTGTTCTGTTTTCACAAGAATGTGTGAGCAATGTACTTTATCAGCCATGTTATCACAAGTTTTAATTATGGTAACGCCATTATAAATCTATTTCAGTAGATTAAAGATTAATCGAGATGAGATTAAATCTCGTTGTCTGTAATGTTTAAATAAATTAGATTCTTCATTAAAGTTATGTCAGATTCTGGAACAGACATGAAACGCTTAGAAGGAGAACCATTTGAGGTAGGAGTAAGAGAAGGGACAAATACAAAAATTCCACCAAGACAGCCACGCAGAGAAAATATTGAGATTATCTATTCCATCCTTAAGGCATGTGAGGGTGGCCTGATAGAAACTCATGTTTTATACAGGGCTAATATAAATGTAGCGAAATGGAAAAAACTTTATGATTTTTTGACCAAAGGAGGTTATATAAGAGAAGAAACTAAGGGCTATTCAAAAACTTATACCACAGAAGGAAAAGGAAGAGAATTAACTGGACTCCTTGATGATCTTAGGAAACTGACAAGATATGATCCTCAAATCATTTCAAATGACAATATTAAATTAAGACAACTCCCCGGAAAAACCCCAGCACAAAAATTAGTTTCTAATGAGATCCATAGTGAAAGACAAGAACAAGTTTTTTATGATCCTTACCATGATGAATTGTCGACCTTACTACAAGAATTGAATCAAATTGATTCTAAGATAATAAAAAGGGCACTTAAAAAATTACATAGATACACTCCAGCTTCAGGTGGTTTTAGTATTCAAGTAAACCCAAATTTATCAGTAATTTTAAAAAGGGGTAAATCACCCAGCATTCAAATTTTAGTTAAAAGCTCTGATTCTACTAGTCATCCAATCGCCTATTCTTCCAATTATTCTCCCCCAGAAGTTTGGAACAGGTTGTTGAAAGAAACCAAAGAAGATAGCATAAAAGCGCTCCAAGAATTGGAAAATACGTCGAGACTTATAATATCTAAAAAATATGTAGAGGCGGAAACTGTAGCACCAGAAAGCCTTAATAAACCTAGAGATACGTCAAAACAAGTTATTCCGAGTAAACCAACCCCAAGAACTTCTTATAATGAACAAAAAATATTGAGTTACGCTGAAATTTTTTTAAACACGAAAATGTCTTGTTTGAAACACTATGGAAAGGATGAAGTTGAAAGACTTTTATCACTTTTTATAAAAGAAGGAGCGAACGTACCTCCACATAATCTCGACCTATCTTATTTGTTTAATAGCCTGAAAGAAGCCAGGATACTGAGAGAATATAGGTTTATGGGACAAAGTTGTTACGCATTAAGAAAACGGCCTGATGGTTAATTCTATTCTCGTGAAATAGAAGCATCGTTTCAGAAGGTTAAAGAATCAAAGAAAACAAGCATCTAATTGATTTAAGTTTAACAATAACCCCAAAGTGTGTATAAACTGGCTTTTATTTGTTCGTTAATTTGTGGTTGAAGAACACTTTGAGCAAGTGGTAAAATACTTTCATCGAAAATAGCATCAATTCTTTCAAAACAACTATTTTTTTGATGGTCAATACTACCACCATCATGACAATAAGGTGATTTTAACTGACGATGTAATCGTGCTCTCTCGTACCACAACCTTATCGCTTCATTCCTAGCTTGTAATGCTTCTCTGTATGCATCCTCTTCCTCCTCCAAAGCTCTTATAACACCTAATTCTAAAGAAAAACTTTGAGCCCTCTCGATTGAAAAAGGACCAGTCCCAACCAATTTGACCTTTCCATGATTAAAATAACGAAAGTAGTCCTGTGGGTTATATCCCCTTTTATTAGTTTTTTTGCTTGTTCTCGCCAAATAACTGATAAGCAACCTTTTGCCTGTGTCATCCTTTGCTACTTCATTTGGTTGAACTACCATTCCATAGAGGATTAGTTGGTATGATCCTGGCTCAACCATTTTAATATCTTTAAAGATAAGGGAAACTGGAATGTCTTGAACATTAAAGGAGTGACGATAGATACGTCCAGCCGGTGGCCAGAGTTGATAATCTTCTGTTAATTTAAGCCATTTTTTTGCTATATCTCGGGGCAAAGGCCCAACTCCTGTGTTTCTGTCAACTTGATAATTTCCTTTGACCCTTATGCACGTAGTACAGTCTTCTTTCGGAGGAAATACAACTGGCACATTAAAGACATTTGCCGATAAAGTTTGCAAACTAAATGTCATAACATAAAAATTGATTAATAAAACTTTTAAATTTTTGTATTATCACTGCAAGAAGTATAATTTTATTGAATTATTAATAAAATTTTCGCTTAAAATAAGAGTTTTTCTTTTGACAATCATTTTATATCCCTTTAGATATACTGGATTCGATTTGCTGCTTGAGAAGACAAAGAACGAATTATGATACTAAAAAAATTTAAACTATATAGGCTTCATAAAGTCTTTCTTTACCTTTAACAAATTCTTTCTCTTCTCTAAGGATTCTTAACAACTCATTCAATCTAACTTCAGTTTCAATAAAGTCTTTTACAGAACATTTAAGGCATTTTAAACGGAAAGTTAAAGAATAAACTCTATAAACATAATGTGTACCTTTGATATAATATAAATCCTTTTTAACCTCAAAATCTCCATTTTTAATATATTCATGAGGATTAAAATTTCCTGTATGTTCACATTTGGGACATTTAAACGGATGATCTCTATTTAAGAATTGGATTTTTTCTCCGTACTGCCTTAGAGATAATAACTCATTGTATAATCCATTAGATTCGATTTTTAATAATTCACTGTCTATTTGGAAACCTTTTTTAAAATCAACTATTGAAAATGTCATTTTTTCACTCTAAAAGAAACAGTTTATAATGATTTAAACATTGCCTATTTTCCTAAACACCTTTCCCAAGGACAAAAATACCTGATTAAAACTTTCATTATTTGTTTAACTCGTTAACAGGAATTGAAACCCTAATCGTTCCTCCAGATTTCAACTTAACATCTACATCATAAAGTTGATAAGTCCCGCAGCAGTCATGGCCCACTATAAGTGCGGTTAAAATCCCACAACCACAATATCCTTCAACAACTCCAAATTTTTCAGGTGGTATTGTTGCATTAATTTTGTACTCAAATGCCATGCTTTTAATTTATTTTTTAATCATTTAACTTTGTTCTCCTAAAGAACAAAAACTAATCTTGGAAGAATGGAAAGGATGACTTGAAGAAGTGAAAGAGGTTGTTGAAAGAGAGTTTCTGAGAAATATAAATTTTAAAAACGTGGTTTCGGTCTATTTTGAATAGCTTCTCTAATTTTTTTCCTGACATCCTCAGGTGTTACAACTGTTGTAAAGATATTGTATGATAAATGTAATTCTGTATATGGTATCAAAGGAGTTACTCCATCTACATTTTTCTTTCCATATTCAGATATATAGAATTTCCCAATCTTATCTAAATGAGGCTCTGTATAGACGAAACCTTTTTCTTTTTTCTGAACGGCTGTTATGAAGGCCATATAAGCTACAGGTCTTAATTTTTTCATTAATTCTTTATCAGAAAGTGTTTTTTCTATACCTATTTCGGAAAAGTTAGGCCACATTTTCTCAACTTCATCAGCGTTAACAAAAGGTATATAAGGAAAACATTTTTTTGCGACTCTCAATTGTTGTATAACATTAGATATATAACTTATCGAAAATTGATACAGAGGTTTTTTATAACGTTCATTTTTTTCTAATCTTTCAAATGTTAATACATGTGATCTTTTTTCCTTTTTCAAATCCATGTTAACTTGTCGTGTTATCAATAGGCTCAACATGTACTCAAGATACCTGGACTTAAAATCGTTAGGAATACACGACTCATCAGGAGTACGTGCCTGACTTCTAATTATATATGCTGGAAGTCTCATTATGCATCCAACATTGTCTGCTGTATATTCTATCTCCAATTTCGGGATTCTGACTTTTCCTTCATTCAAAACCAAAAGAATGTATCTGCACATGGGTATTTTTAAGTTAATTAGAACATCTGGACCTGCATTTGGATCTACGAAAGTTTCTTCCAAATCATTTGCAAATTGATCCATAAACGATAGAATTCTAGTACTAGCAACATAAAACCCCCCTTCCCTATGTCTTTTTGCCTCCCTCTTTTCTATCGATTTTGGTATATGAACAACCTGTCCTTTACTAGCTAATTGTTGTCCGATAAAAGATATTTTTTCTTTAGAAAACTCACGATTTTTCAAATAAAGAGAAATTAATTGATTTGCAGTAGCATACCCAGATTCTTTTATAACTTGGAAGAATGTCTTGTAATCGTCTAAAGTTATTATTTCTGCTAGTAGTTCTTCTACTTCCCCCATTTTATAAGTTATTAAACTAAAATTTCCGTCGATGTAACCAGTGCTACGAAGATGCTGTAATTTTTCTAGTGCGTATAAACCTATTGTTTCTTGGCCTCTTTTGCAGCAACTTAAATAATCGATTATTAGTCTAATGTGATCTTCTTTTGTTATTTCATTATCCCGATATTTTTTAGTGCTACTTACGATTTGACCAAGCAGTTTTAACTCGAAAGACAAATCTTCTCTCAGCGGTTCAGTCGCAAATGATGCTTTAACTTTTCTAGCTTCTTCTAATGCCTTTTCATGAAGTTTTACCGAGCTTTCAAAACTCTCTATTCCTTTTTGAGTAGCAAAAAGTGGGGTTTCAAGGGTTTCTATGCATGGTAATTTAGATAGTACTTCCTCTGGCAATTCAATTTTTTCTGATGGTTTAAAAACATTTTCTGCCAAATCGTCTACCGAAGACATAGATAAAAAAAGAGTAAGATAAACTTTTAAGACTTTTCCAAATAACAAAAATCTAACTATTCTAGTTGATTGAAAGACTTAAATTTGTTAACTATTATTATAATTCATTATGACAACTGAAGTCTACATCCTAAGTGCTGTGCGTACACCTATAGGAAGATACTTGGGGAAACTTACTCCTATGACAGCTCCTAAATTAGGTGCGGTAGTAATAAGAGAAGCTATAGAAAGGGCAACGATAAAACCAACAGATGTGGACGAAGTTATCATGGGAAATGTTATATCAGCTGGACTCGGGCAAAACCCAGTAAGACAAGCAGCCATATATGCTGGTGTACCAGTGGAAAAGGCGGCATTCACACTCAATAAAGTTTGTGGTTCTGGTCTTAGAGCAGTTATGTCTGCTGCGCAAGCCATTAAAGCAGGTGACATTGAAATAGCAGTGGCTGGCGGAATGGAAAGCATGAGTAATGCTCCTCATCTCTTAAGAAATCATAGATCAGGAAAAAAATATGGTAATGACGCACTCGTAGACGCCATGGAGTATGATGGTTTATGGGATGTTTATAACAATTACCCCATGACCAGAACGGGTGACATTATTGCAGAAAAATATAAACTGACTAGAGAGGAGATAGATGAATTTGCATGCAGAAGCCATAAGCTTGCTTCAGAAGCTACAAACACTGGTAGGTTTAAAGCTGAAATAAAACCAGTAGAAGTAAGACCTTATAAAGGAGAACCGTATTTATTCGATACAGACGAAGGGATAAGACCGGATTCAACAATAGAAAAACTAGCAAAATTAAATCCTGTGAATGGATGTAATGTAATAACATCTGGTAATGCTTCTCAGTTGAGTGACGGTGCTTCAGCTTTAGTCATAGTCAGCCAAAGAAAACTTGAAGAATTAAAAATAGAACCTTTAGCTAGGATAGTTGACTATTCTGTGAGTGGAGTATCGCCAGAATTAGTTATGGAGGCTCCAATACCGGCAGTAAGGAAGTTATTAGAAAAATGTAAGTTAAATGTCGATGATGTAGGTCTTTATGAACATAATGAAGCTTTTGGTTCTGCTTCTGTTGCTGTATACAAAACTTTGGGCATTGACCTGGATAGATTTAATGTCAAGGGAGGAGCGATAGCACTAGGTCATCCTCTAGGTGCAAGTGGTGCTAGGATTCTCACTACCTTGATATATGCCATGTATGACCGAAAAGTTGAAAATGGAATAGCCACTCTTTGTCTCGGTGGTGGGAATGGATTGGCGATGATGGTTAAACGAATGTATTAAACACTAGGACAAAAACCTACCTGATTCTGTTTGTTGATAAAGAAGGTTTTCTTTCAGGTAAAAATTAATGATTATTTAAAATTTAATTTCTAATTTGTATTATTGTCAAAGTTAACGAGATAGGACAATTGAATTAAAGCATTAATCCAGAAAAATACGTGTTTCTTCCTTCTCCCAATATTTTCAAACTTGGAACTATCGGAAGAAAATTCTCTTGTTCTCTTTTCGTATACAAACCATAAAATTGAGGGAATGCTTGTGCATAATCCAAATCTATTATATGGATACCCTCTAAGAATATCTTTTTTTCACCAGGTTTTGACTGATTAACGATGTTCATTCCATATTTTCTCATAAGAGAAACTGGCAGTTCTGCGTAATTCATTTTTGGATGTGCATGACTGACAACAGGTACATTTTTTTCTATTAAATACGGTCTCTTTTTTGTTAACTCTACTCTTTTTCCCATTATCTCAGCTACACTCAAAACAAGTGCGATGTCAAAAGTTTCTCTAGTCTCTTCAAACGGAGATAAACCCATCATATACGTTAAATGTATTCTGTTGTCGTTGTTTTGTAAATGTATATACCCTGTGAAACTGTGTGAACTAAGTTGAGATAAGGCTTCATTAATCCCAGAATATAACTCTTCTTGTCTTAATCTTTCTTCGGCTTTTATATTCTCTAAATGTTTGGGATGGGCAACTAAAACTATACTGTTATCCTTCAAGTCTAATTCTTTCATTAAAGAGTGAGAAACCCCGAAGGTTGATGGTGTATGCGCTACTATCTCCAATAATGTTGCAGACCCTTCCATATAAGCTGGAACTGTCTTTGTAGTTTTATCGGATAAAATCTTTCTTCTTTGAGATAAAACTTCAAACCTCTGTAGCCATAAAAGTTCCATATCTGAAATTAAAGCACTTTTTTCATCGTCAGACTTGCATTGACTAAGCTTTTCATCTAACTTTTTTTCACTTTCTTTTATGTTCGTCAACTGTTCTAATTCTTTTTCATCTTCTGCGACAAACGTATCGAATTTTCCTATCAAAACCTGATCGGTTTGCCATTTTTCCAGTAAAGGAAAAGGAAGTACCACACCGTCTACAAGTTGTCTTTCTTCATACGTAAAAATATGATCTTTAACTCCAGCCCTTGCAGAGTATTTTTCTGTAGGTGTTGCATAAGCATAAAAATAGTTATCCATTGCTCCAGAAGTTATTTGAGCTGCCTCGGTCAGTACTTTATCCAAATCTTCCATTCCATTTATTGTAGTTCCAAGTACGTTTTTACCCTTAAATTGACCTAAAATTTGATCTGGTCTCATAAATTAATCAAAACTTGATTTAAAAGTAAGCTTTAAATCCTTTTCACTTCTGTCTATTGTTATGTTTTCGTGGAATCAACAGAAGAATATGAGGTACATATCCGACCAAATTTTACCGGATTTAGTAGAGTTGTATTTCGTCGGCAACGAATACATGAAAAGATCTGATAATCTAGATAACTGTGTAGGCGAATTAGCCGCTTTAATGGGTGAGGATGTCTTCCTTTTTTTCAAAGGTATGAAACAGGCTACTGTTGAGGGTTTCCCGAAACCAGCAACTAAAGAAGAAACTAATAGGATGTACTCGGCTGTTATGAAAGCGGTTGAAAAAAGAGAAAATCAATACTTGAGTATTGTCGGAGAAAATTCACTCTACGTCATAAAATCTGCTCTTAAATCCCCTGTTTCTAAGATCACAGAATTATCAAAAAATATTAGGGAAAAACTCGAGAGACTCAATCACTTTGACGGTATAAATATTCAATTCTCGTCTGGGGATGGTTTATTCATCTTCGGTCTTGACCTAGAAACTCTAGATAAAATGAGAAGTAAAACACAGTACATCGAGGAAGAGCTATTTAACTCAGGTAAAAATATCGAGAACCTGACAGCACAAGAATCCATAGAATTATCGAAGAAAGTCAATGAAAGGATGAAGAACGATATAGAATTGAAAGAATTAGAAAGGACTATCGCCAAAAGACTAGGAGAATATTTTGTTAACATGACAAAAAAGGATGTTACTGAAAAATTAACTGACATAGTCAGTGGTATGATGATACAAGCCCTGGAGGATATAAAGGATCAAATTCCTGTTGAAAAATACAACATATTTAAGGAGTTTTATGGAAGTTCTGATTTCAAAAAATTACAAAATGCTACAACCAGAATAAGCATACTTTATGGTGCAAACACCTTTGATACAGGTAGTTATGGAAGTGCCGAACTTCTAGAATTTTTAGAACTATTGGATGAAGTTGGTGGAGTAAAAGCAGATTTTGGAGAAAAAATGGTTATAAATTCTGATTATACCTTGAACTTTTTGATTTCACAGCAAGAATTCAGGAAAAGATTGATCGATCAATTGAAAGATACAGCACTCAGAAAAGGGTTGGATGCGGCAACTAGCGAAGAAAGCATGAAGCAAGCGATTAAAGAAATTTATAAAAACCCAGAGAATTACAAAACTTCTAGGAGTGAACAGGCTAAAGCGGAATTAGTCCTTGAATACGCTGCAAATTATATTCATGCAAAAATGGATGACGATCCAGATAAAAGAAAAGACTATGAGATTGGCCTAAAATTACGTGAGGCTTTCATCAAAAGAATGTTAGATTATCATAAACAAAATCTCGATAAAGAAACTGAGGCAATCTGGAAATCTACAGAAAATATTACTTCTTCGCAAAGTTAGATTAATATCAAATCTTTTTAACACCAAAGAAAAACGGAAAGGATGGATTGAAGAAGTGAAGAGGTTGTTGGAAAAGGATTTTAGAGAAAAGATGAATTATTTATTATCATTTGTATTTTTCTAATTGGCTTACCATTCCAACGATAGCATCAAAACCACCCTGCCAGAACTTTTCTGAATGAATATTAACACCAACCTCGGCTAGCATCTTTTCTGGACTCTCGGAACCGCCGTATGAAAGCAAGTTCATGTATTTTGACTTAAAGGATTCACCTTCCTTCTTAAATCTATTATAAAAGGCAAGTGCTAGTAAGTTGGCAAAAGCATATGAGTAAGAATAGAAAGGACGTTCACATATATAACTAGCTGTTTCCCATTCCCACTTGAAATTTTCTGGTACGTGGACAACATTTCCAAACTGTTCTTTTAAATTGGAAAAGTATAGATTTGCTAATTCGTCGATTGTAACACCTTTTGCAATGGCATCATGAGCATCCTTTTCAAAAATAGCAAAGGCGGCTTGTCTTTGTATGGCTGTATAACATCTAGTCAAATCAAAAGCGAGTAAATTTTGTTTCATTTGTGTATCTGTCTCTTTTTCTAGTAATTTTTCTTGAAGAAGAAGTTCTGCAAACCTTGATGCTAATTCTGAAATAGGTTTCGGTGATTCAAAAACTAATTGAGAATGTACAGATAGTAACGTGTCATGAACAGCATGACCTGTTTCATGAGCAAGAGCAAAAACATGAGGTATACTACCCGTATAATTCATAAACAAGTATGGTACAATCTTAGTATTGACTATATCACAATAAGCACCGGCCGATTTATTTAACCTTATTTCAGAATCTACATGGTGTAATTCAAATACTCTTCTCGCTAACCTTCCCATTTTTTCGTCAAAAGAACTGAAAGTCTCAAGAACTAAATCGACTGCTTCTGGATATGGAATTGTCTTTTCTATTTTTCCTAAAGGCGCATATAAATGATATCTATTCATTCCTTCTATTCCTAACAACCTTGCTTTTTGAGAAAAGAAATCCCTTGAGACACCATAATTTTTTCTACAGGTCGATAAAACTAAATCAACTACTTCATCTGATACATCATTTTCTAAATTGAAGACAGATATAGGAGACGGATAATGTCTATATTTTATGTTTTCGGTATGCCAATCCATTATTCTATGTCGATAAATTTCTCCCAAGAGATTTGCATTTTTCGCAAATTGTCTATAAAAAGCCTCATAAGAAGCCTGTCTTTCGTTTGGATTAGGAGAAAACCATAATTTTTCTATTTGCCCACGTGTTAATTTCTTTGTTTTTCCATCAATTCGAACAAAGTATTGTAAACCACTTGTAATTTGATTATACAATTGAACTAATGCATTAACGCCGTTTACGTCTTTATCTTTAAAAGCTTTTTCTACATCTTCATCTAAAATATGAGGTTTTTTCTTTTTTAATTTTTCAACATAAAACCTAAAATCTCCCTCAAGGTTCGGTACAAGGCGATCATGTGTTTTATCGTCAAGTCTTATCAGCCAATGTTCAAAGAACAGTGTCCTGTTTGTTACATCAGCATCGAGTGTCTCCATCTGACTTTTGAATGCGTTTGCTATTTGATTAGATGTGTCTTCTGTAAAAAACATGAAAGCATAGTCTTTAAATCGCGCCTTATTTTCTTGTATTTTTTCGTACAATTTTAAGGCACTGACTAAATCGTCGACTGACATTTGTGGAGAAAGTTTTCCCTTCATAGATTCAAGTTGTTGAACATCGTCCTTGAGTTTTTGAACTTCAG
>CAZRNP010000025.1:1583-3174 GCA_964601485.1 uncultured archaeon | reverse complement strand
GATGGCTCTCTAGTTTACAAACCAAACAGAGAAAAAGTATACAATTCACGTATCCTGCGTGTCCATTACAGGAAGGATCATGATATGACTTTAGGCTGTGCGGCAGATGTTAATTTGACGAACCTTGATATTGCCTTAAAAGATATTGTTGACGGTAATTACTTTTTGCAAGAAGAAAAATTAATCGACTGTTTCATAAACGGTGAAAAAAAGGATAGTGCGATAAATGACGTTTCTATAGTCAATGATAAACAGCTTGATATGTTGTTGTTTGATGCAGTCTTGTATGTTGGTAGAAGAAAGGAAACACTACCCTTATCGACAGCTGATATGATTCTAGTTTCAACGCCATATGGCTCTCGTGCATGGGCCGCGAACACAGGTGGTCCTATTGTTATCGATCTCCCAAACAGCATGACGATAAACATTACAGGCACTTCTATAAAACATGAGCATTTTGTCACTAGCTCAAAGAATACCTTGCGTGTTGAAGTTCTCTGTGACGCCTTAGTCGGTATAGATGGTCGTAACCCTGTGTATAAAGTTAAAAACGGTGACAAAATATCTGTTAGAGGTTCTAGTAAACGTGTCTCATTCATTCGCACATACAATACTCTTGAGAGTTCAAGGAATAAAACAAAAAGAGAAGTTAATTATCATCTAAAACCTGTCAAAAAATCGAGTTGATAACATGTTAATGGAACTCAGTAAAGGTTTGAAAAAACAAAGCATATACGCTATCGGTCCGGAGATCAATCAAATTATGGGTGATGACAGGTATGAAGATGGGAGTTTGAAGCCTCTCTTTCCAATCGATGAAGAAAGGCTCGTAGCTGAAATTTACGACCCAGTACTCCTAACAGACATTCATACAATAAATAAGCTAGACCCAATTACAAGAGATACTGTCATGGCCCTTTCCAAACGAAACCCATTAAAAAACAGGTATAACGGGGTAACAGTATCATGGGACTCCAACCTTTACCCGAGTGCATGGACTGATACGATAGATACTTATGTAGTTTTAGATTCTATAGAAACAGCTGGGGATATTTTAACTGATGATGTTAAAACAATACTTGAAATTGGATGCGGAGTAGCACATTTAAGTAAATATGCAGCGACTCAATGTAAAAATACACGAGAATTAATTTTAGATGATATTAATCCTCAAGCCTTGGATTGTGCAAGACAGAATATGAAGGATTTGAGAGAATGCATATTAGTAGGTTATTATCATAAGGATGGTCGTAGATTAGCAGGTAAAAGGTCTGATATCGTACTTTTTAATGGACCATACGTTCCAAGGCCAGTAACTATTGAAGGCACTGCTTTTGAGGGCGTAGAATTACAACATTATGTCATAGTTAATGGTAGGAAATTCGTGACTAAAAACGGGAAACTCATAGTAACTGCTTCTAGTCTATCTTGGGATATTACAAAACAGGCTTTAGAAGAAGCTGAAAAAAAAGGTTTAGTATCATGGAAACCTATTGGTGGAAAACGCGTACCTTTTAAGATTACATCAATCTTGAATAATAAAGTGTGGATGAGTTATTTGTTTGACCGCGGGTTGAAAGAAACACCTGAA
>CAZRNP010000025.1:0-1573 GCA_964601485.1 uncultured archaeon | reverse complement strand
GCATGATATAACTATTTTAGAGTTAATGTATAAGCGAAGTTAGATTTACTGGTCATGAAGAATAAAAATCTATTTATTCAGTTTTTCCTTAATCTTCACCGAGGTTTTCTCTTGCACTATTTTCGAGAAACAAGGGAATCCCACACACAAATCCCTTACGTTAACAGGAAGATACGCAGGAGACCCATAAAACATCCAAGCAAGGGCCCCATCATAAGCGGTTATAGCTTGATTTAAATTATCATAAAATCCGCCTTGTGGTAAGATAAAATATATACTCCCCCTTCTGTATAAAACATGAATTTCTCCTCTTTTTCCACTAAAACTTCGTGTTGATGCGTATCTTGACGACTTTTCTAACTCCATAAGCTTAATTTCAGCTAAATATTCGTCTCCTTCCCGAATTATTCCTGAATCAGGACATAGGTTTCCAATCGGATGTCTCTTACATGTTTGCTCGATTGCTATTTTAAATGCCTTCATGAATGATTCTTTATTGAACCCATTTTGTTCAACATATTTTTCTTTTTGTTTGTCTACAGGACAGCATATTAAATGCATTGACTGATCCAACACAGTTTTAACACTTTCTCTGATTCCTTTTACTTCTCCACAGGCTCTATAGAGTTTGGATTGCAATTCTTGACAGAAGGCCTCGTCAAATTTACCCGTCCAGTCTGAAGAAAGAACATATCTAATGGTTTTGGCTTCTTCTATTATATCCCTTCTTTTTTCTTCAGGAATTAGACTTAATGATACAAAACGTCCATTTTTATCATGAACTTCAAGGCTTATCTCAGGTTCATAGAAGCCAAAATTACTGCTGAATGCCTCTGGAATTTCATTTTTTATCTTCTGCATCTCAGTTGCTAAATCTCTTATTTCACGAGCCTTATCTGGATTCTTTTCATCTGTCGTTCCCAATAAAAATTGATACATGGGATCATCGGGAGAGGGGAAAAACCAAGGAAAATGAAACTCGGTCAACAATTCTTTTCCCCTCTTTTTTAGGAATTCATATCGTTCTATTTTTGAATGATATGCTGGGCCATATTTAGACTCTAAAAATATTCTTCTATCATCTGGGTCTTCTACATTTTCTGAAGTTTGATTAAGTGGATGAATATTCCAGCAAAAACGATAATCTGATGTATCTTTCATGAGTACAATGTAGTTCCATGGTTGATAATCCAGATGAACATGGTCGTATACATGACTACCAGTTCTTTCTGGTTCCCATCCAAATAATTTAGCCCTATTAACGAAGTTTGCCACTGATTTTAATAATTCTTCTCCTTTTACTCTTGACCTAACTTGTTCCCCTGATGTTAATGTGACTTTTTCGAAACAACCATCTATTAAAGAAGTAAAATCACTAGATACAGGATCATTTAATAATTCTTCTATCTGTTTCCATGCCACATTAATCCTTAACATGAGGTTTTGATGTTAAAAGATTTAAACTCTTTCTCAGAAACAAAAATCCATATGATTTGACTAAACTATTAGAATCGCACCAAGACTAATCAACGATATCGCTAATATTTTTTGTAAAACAGTAGTTCCTTTTAAT
>CAZRNP010000024.1:0-14468 GCA_964601485.1 uncultured archaeon | reverse complement strand
TAAAATATTTCAAAAGAAACCCTTAAGTATATTTATGTTAAAATAAAAGGGTGTTTATATGAAAATTTACGATATGCTAAAGAGTGGAAATAGATTCGAAAGAACAGAAGGCTACTGTATAGTAGTTTTATTAGTGGGGTCTGTCATGCTATCATCAGGCATAGGTCTAACAGCAATCAACCCAAAGGGTATTTCTACCATCATTGCAATGCTAGGAAGCTTAGTTGCATTTTTATCCACAGTAGCATTGGTGTTCACATGGTTAGCACAGGAATTGGTCGGTGAGTGAATGGCTAGAATGCATTCAAGAAAAAGAGGAAAAGCAGGATCAAAAAGACCTTCAATCAAAACAATACCCAGGTGGGTAAGGTATAAAAAAGGAGAGGTTGAAGAGATAGTTGTAAAATTGGCAAAAGAAGGTAATTCTATTCCTAAAATAGGTTTAACATTGCGCGACCAATATGGTATTCCTTCTGTGAAACTTTTGACCCGAAAGACAATTTCTCAAATAATGAAGGATGAAAAAATCTATCCAAAATTTCCCGAAGATATTTTTAACCTTTTAAAACAATCTGTCAACTTGAGGAATCATTTAGGCAAGAATAAGACAGACTATACGTCTAAGAGAGGCCTAGAACTCCTAGAATCAAAAATCAGGAGACTAGGAAAATATTATATAAGAAGGAAAGTACTCCCAATTGATTGGAAATACGACCCAGAAAAAGTAAAATTATTAGTACAACAGAAGTGATAAAATGCCAAAAAAAATGAAAGGAAAAGAATGGTACAGTTTGATTGCACCAAAACTATTCAATGAAAAAATAATCGGCGAAACACCCGCAGGTGATACGAAGACACTGATTGGGAGAACTATAGAAGTATATTTGATAAACTTAATAGATGACTTGAGCAAGTATTACATAAAATTTTATTTTAAAGTAGTCGATATAAAAGAGAAAAATGTTTACACTGAGTTTGCTGGTTTTGAGTGTTTAAGAGATTATATTTCTAGGATGATAAGGTATGGCATCAAGAAAGTAGACACAGTCCAGGATTTGACAACAGAAGATAAAAAGAAAATTAGAATTAAAACCATAATCATAACTAGAAAGAAAATAAAAAATAATGTTGTAATGACTTTGAAAAAATTTGTCAAAGATAAAATAAAAAAAGAAGTTGAATCTAGTAAAATGGACGAACTAATCGAAAAAATAATAAACGACACGATAAAAGAATCGATAATAAACGAAGGCGATAAAATTTATCCGATAAGAGCGTTCGAAATAAGAAAAATAGAAATGTTAAGTAAATAATAGTTTAACCCAGCCAATGACACTTGGCCCAAACAAGTTGATCAACACCAATGATATTGTTATTAAAGAAATCCCATTGACTAAATATTTTACTTTCTTGCCTTTGTAAAAATACCTGACAATTTCTTCAAACATTAAACCACCGTCTAAAGGTTTTATCGGGAAAAGGTTGAAAGTACCTATACCCATATTTAGCACAAATACCCAAAAAAATAACCCTGAAAGCCAGTATATAAACAAAGATATGTTTTTAAAAATATACTCAGTATTCCCAGAAACCACATCAGAATTTTTCAAAATTCCTTTATACACAAACAATGTCTTCGCGTTACTTATCCCTATGTAAGGCTGTTTTGAATCTTCTGGGTTTGAGCTAGTTTTTACTTGAAAATATCCTTCAGTAGTTTTTATATCTATTACATCACCTGGTTTTACGTCTTTCATTAAATTCAAGAAATCTTCAATCGATTCAACTTTTAAACCGTTAATTTCAGTTATTGTTCCTGTCAAACCAACCCCACTGGCACCAGTGTTTTCTATAGCTTTTTCGAAAAAAACACCTTTTGGTGACATCAAAAAATCGATTAAAAAATTATAACTTGGAGTTATCAAAAGTAAAAAGATAAAAGCAACCATTAGGTTCCCAAAACTTCCAGCAGCATATATTCTTAATTTTTTCAACGTAGAAAGTTTTTTTATCTGTTTCTCGTCTGGGTCAACAAATGCACCCGGTAATACGACTAACAAAAGCAGGCCAAAAGATTTTATTCTGATTTTTTCAGCTCTTGCTAACAATGCATGCATTGGTTCATGTGCAAACAAAACTACAAAAATTCCTAGAATCCAATACCAGAACGGGATACTTAACGCAAACCCTGGTAATTTAATCCCGCTAACCGAAGGCAATACTAATTTAATTCCTTGTGTGGCTTCTTCAGGTTTGGAGATGATTTTGTATGAAGACTGAACTAACAAGAATAACCCGACAATCAACACAATAACACCGGTTAAGATTGCAATATTACCGATTATTCTTAACTTTTTTCTATGCTTTTCAGCGATATCATATATTATTTTTTTACCCCTGTTGGTCCTCCTCATCATTAGGCCGGAATTAAATTCTATGTTTTTTCTATCTCGATAGATTATGATTGCCAATATTCCAAAGAACATGATTATTGACAATATTTCTATGTTCATTCTTACACCAAAATAATTTTTATGGGAATATTTTATTTTATTAGGAATTAATACTATTAAAAGAATGAGAAAATGATTTTTGAATACATAACAAGAGCTTGGGAGATGTACAGAAAAAATACAATGAGTTTCATAATTGCTGAATTGTTGTCTTTTATAATCACAGGAATAATCGCTTTAATCGGTATCTGGATAATATTTGGTTCGATTGGAATAGCAAACTTAGTGAATTTATACGACCCAGAACTCCTTATATCAAAAATAACATCCATGCTTCGATTTCTAGCTGAATTGAGTTTTGCTTTGATATTCTTTGTAATCGCTGGGATTGTATGGGTTTTCTTTAAAACAGGTATTTATGGCATGGCTGCTGAATCTTTGAGGGGAAATACAAAAGTTGAAACGATGTTTAACGTTGCAAAAAACATTGGTTTAAAAGGAATAAGCACTTCCATGATTATCGGTGTAATAACGTTCGTCCTATTCATGACACTTATAATCGGTTTGAATATAGCTTTTCGGACAGTTGGGGCAATAATAGGGATAATATTGTTTTTCTTTATAACCATAACTTTTTCTTTAGCTTTACCAGGGATAGTAGTGGATGATTTAGGTTCGACTCAAGCTATTAGAGAAAGTTTTAACATATCAAAGAAAAGTTATTTTGATATTCTTGGCTTGATGTCATTGTATACTGTAACATCTTTAATCGTTTTGATAATTCCATCTATGATTAACATATTCTTCTCAATCATCAGTATCTTTATTTATTGTTTTATTATTTCACCAATGATGAAAATTAGTCTAGTCTTCTTCTACAAGAGGAAGAAATATTGATAAATGGGAAATGTATGATGATAAAAAGAAAAACTTCTATAACTTTAGAAGAAATTATTGACGACATAATTTATTTTTTTCTTTCGGCATTTATTGTATTATTAGCAATTTTTGTTTTTGATATTCACCATAGTTTTTATCAAGAAAATTTGTTTCCATTAAAATTCATATTCAAATCCAAAGAACCTTATTTTATCAGCATTTTAATCGGTGGGTTTTTGGGATTAATTTGGATTAAATTCTTTCTTTTTGCATTTCAAAAAAATACATTCGTTAAAGTAAAAAATGCTTGTAACAAATTTAAAACAAAATAAGTGCAGGGGGAGAGATTCGAACTCTCGAACTCACTAAGAGACAGGATTTCCCAAGTCATTCTTAAGTCTCGCATTCTGAGTTTCGCATTCATTGAATCCTGCGCCTTTGACCAGACTTGGCAACCCCTGCGTTAATAAAGATATTATAGAAACAGTTATTTTAACTTTCTTAAATCTTTCGAGAATTCTTCCAATTTTTCTTCAAGGATTTCTATCGCTTTTGAAACGATTTCTTCTGGTTTCAAACCACATGTCATCTCGACATTGAAAACGTATTTTGTCTCATCTGACTCGACTTTTATCGCACCGTTTGAAAGTTCCATACACTGTAAACATAAATTACAATCCAACAATTTATCGACTTTCAATTTTTTATCCTCGAACACAAACACATGCCTTGGACATCTTTTTTCATATTCAGCATCGTCACCATTTTTTTCGATCGTTATTTTTGGGACGTTCCTGTAACCAACAACAGCAGCCTGCCATTTTGCATGCTCTTTCCCTAAACCCAATTCTGCGAACGCTTCAAATTCTAATTCTTGTCCTTCTGTTAATTCCACGATCAGTATCTTTTCAAAAACAGGCTTCACTTTTTCATCAGATGGTACCATGTCATCAGCATAAACCATACAAGGACCTTTTTTCTTAAGTTTAAAACCCACTTGGCAATGTGTGCAACCCTTCCCATCACATTTACAATCTTTCTTAAAATTGTAGAATTTTGTGTCATAAACTATAGGGATTAATCCAAGCCTGTTTGCTATTATTTCATCCCAAAGCACAGAATCATTCTTGACGAAATCAACCCACTCTATTGCCATGGCTGGTATCTCTGATATCATTATTCTTCTTAACTCACCTGCTAATGCAGGGGTTATGCCATCGGCAATGAATCTTATTTTTTCCTTATTTTTTTCTAGAAATTTTACTTCCAAACAATCACCATTTGACTACTTTTTTGTGAACGTAGAATTTAAGTTTATAGTTAAAATATTTTAAATACTTTTAATTTTCAGGCCTACACTCTACGACCTCTTCTCCCACCCTTACGTTTTGTTCCGTCTGATGGAATTGGTGTAACATCTTCAATCACTCCAATTCTCAATCCACTCCTAGCCAAAGCCCTTATAGCAGGTTGTGCACCGGCGCCAGGGGCTTTTTTGTGATGACCACCCATTCCCCTTACTCTAATGTTGACGCCTATAATACCCTTTTCCTTTGCATCTTCTGCTGCACGTTTGGCAGCTTGCATTGCTGGGAACGGGTCTCCACCTTCTCTATCTTTATCTGTCATCATACCACCAGAGTATCTCGCTATAGTTTCAGACCCAGTGATGTCTGTTATGTGAACAATTGTACTGTTCACAGTTGAAAAAACATGAGCAACCCCCCAAGTACCGGCTTTGAAAGCTTTCGTTTCATATTTTTTTTCTCTCATTGGTCTTTTTACTATTCTTTCTTTTTCTTCTGCCATTTATTCACTCTCTTTCATTTTTGGCGTTTTTACTGCCAACTCTTTGTAAAATGAAATTTTATCTTCTAAATCTCTTGGTACGATAAAACTAGGATGTCTTATTCTCCTTCCTTCGATTGCGATGTGTCCATGAGTTATGAGCTGTCTAGCTTGTAGTGGTTTGTTCGCAAGATTTTTTTTGAAAACAATAGTTTGTAGTCTCCTGTTGAGCAAATTCTCTGTGGTCAAGCTTAATACAGAATCAAGGCCTGCATCTTTATCCAATAAACCAATTTTGTTGAGTTTATCCAACAATATTTTTTCCTGCTCTTTATCTCTTATCGCTGCTAAATTTCTTGCCCTTCTTCTGAAAGTTCTCATTATAAATTCTGCTTTCCAAACTTCACCTTTTCTTCTCAAACCATAAGTTTTCATGAAGCTATTTTCTTTTTCTATTCGTTCTTTATCCCAAGGATGTCTTGGCTTCTGGAATGTCTTCTTTATCTTTCTCATTCTTTCTTCTCCTTCTTGGTAGCAGGCATCATCTTCTTTCTAACTACACCAATGGTTTTTCCGCCCCTGAATGAACTTCTTGTCCTTTGTCCCCTAACAGGCAAACCGAACATGTGTCTAATGCCTTTGTATGACCTCATCCCTATCAGCCTCTTGACATCCTGCTCTTGTACGAACTTTAAATCCGCTCCTACTAAATGCCTATCCTCTCCAGTCTCTATATCCTTTCTCCTGTTAACCATCCATGAAGGTATACCAAATTTTGTTGGGTTGGTTATAGTTTCTTCTATTTTTTTGATATCAGAAGGAGTTAGAGTACCAGCCTTTCTTCTACGGTCAAGATTATGAACCCTGCAAACAGCATTGGCAAGTGCATTACCAACACCCCTTATTCTCATTAGAGATGTGAATAATTGACTCTCACCCTTAATATCAGCTCCTGCGATTCTTACAATTCCTTTGATTTCTTCTGGCATACAATCAACAGTGTTGTAATTTTGATAATAAAAGCTTTTAAAACTTCTTAATAGTGGACCGACCGGGATTCGAACCCAGAGCCTCTTCCATTCTGGTAATAATATTGCCGAGGAAGCGATCTACCGTTGATCTATCGGCCCCTTAAACCTAAAGAATAATTACTCTTTCTTCCTAAATGTTTCAGTCCATTTTATTCTCTTCGGGTCTCTTCCCATCTTATAGTTTTTTTCGCATTTTCTGGAACAAAAATATTTGACAACACCAGATTTAAGGACTAACATTTTTCCTGTGCCGATGCTTAATTTTCCACCACAAAAAGAGCATTTAGTCAAATTATCTACCTTCCATCGCTCCAACACTGTCCATCTCAGTCTCTCTAAGCATCAGTACGTCCCCTTCTCTTATAGGACCGAATACATTCCTGGTTAATATTTTTCCTTTGTCAGGTCCATCGAGGACTCTACACCTGACTCGCATGACTCCTCTTACACCTGATCTTCCTAACAATTGAACGATTTCTGCTGGTACTGCCTCTTGTGGCATTTCATCACTTCTTTATAGTCTTTATTTTTCTAATGATTTCCTCGATTATATCTTTAGCTTCACCTGCTTCAACTATACATGCTGAAGCTGTGGTGACATTAATACCTATAGCTCTACCGAGTTCTTCTTTGGATGGTACGTAGACATACTCGCATTTCTTCTCTTCACAAATGACCGGTAAATGCATGACAATTTCTTTTGGTTCAACGTCCTTAGCGATGACGACTAACTTTGTAATCCCTCTTTCTATGGCCTTTGTCGTCTCGTTGGTACCTTTTCTAATTTTACCAGTATTCTTAGCCATTTCTAAAGCTTGTAAAACCTTGTCGACTAAATCTTTTGGAATCTCAAACTCTGCCATCGAATTTCACCTCCGAAAACGGATCAATCTTCATTATTCGTTAAACAAAACAAGTATTTAATATTTATAAATATTTCATTTGTGCGTGAAATAGAGAATCAATTCTGGTTTTGTTTTATCGACCCTACAAAATGCAAACCTGACTAGTTGGAACCTTTTATCTACTTTGAGTTTTTTTATCTCAGGTTCTGCTATACCTTTTTTCAAAGTAGAGTCAGGCATAACAACTTTTATCGGAACGTTATCATCAGAAACCCATTGTATTTTTGGCATTTTCATATCAACTTCTTTTGAAGTGAATTTCGCTTGTTTATCTAAAGTTATGTTAAACAAACCGATTAAACGAATTTCTTTACCTTTGAATTTGTTGAAATCATCTCTTGAAACAAAAATTTTATTTAAGTTTACAGGAATTTCTCTAAAACCTCTTTTTGGAAAATCTGGATGCATATGAACATTCACTTTTTTTGTTTCAGGTGCATCGACAACTTTAATTTCTACAGGATTAAACACAGCAAAATATCTGTTGCATTTTGGATCGATTATGCTCCTGTTGAAACTTTCTAGTACATCCCAAGTTAACATGGATTCTGTTTTAGTAACACCGGTTGATATCAAGAATTCTTTTATTCCTTCTGGGTCAAACCCCCTTCTCCTCAATGCTATCAAAGTAACTAATCTCGGGTCATCCCATCCTGTCAATTGTTTGTTCTGTATCATCTCTCTGATTTGTCTACCTGAAGACGGGACACCTTCCAGGTTGAACCTTGCCATTTCAGTTATGTAAGTGATTTTTAGACCAGTACTTTTTTGTATGAATTGTTGTAACTCTCTTCTCATCTCAAATTCTTTCGACCTTACCCTGTGTGTTACACCTTCCCACCCATCCATCAATGAAGTAGCAAAATCGTACATCGGCCATACTCTATATTTTTTACCAGTTCTGACGTGTGGTTGATCTATAATTCTCATGATGCTAGGATCTCTCATCGCTGCATTTTTATTATTCATTGATATCTTGATTCTAACAGAAGCTTCACCTTCTTTTAAACCTGTCAGCATTTTTTTCCAGAGTTCAACATTTTTTTCAGTAGAATTATTCCTACATTTACACTCAGTCATGAATCTTCTACTTTTTTTGATTTCATTCTGTTCACAAACACACACATAGGCTTTATTCTCTTTGATTAATTTTTCAGTTGCTTCGTAGAATTTTTCTATATGATCAGAAGTGTAATCGAGTCTATCCCATTTTATATCAAGCCATTTTAAACCATCTAAGAAAACATCATAATATTCTTTTTTTGCTGCCAATGGATTTGTGTCCTCGAATCGAAGAATAAATTTGCCTTTGTACTTCTTAGCATAAAGATAGTTGATTAACGCAGCTTTTGCGTGCCCTATGTGTGGATATTTGCTTGGTTCAGGTGGAAAGGCTGTAACTACTTTACCGATTTTAGCATCGGGTAAATCTGCTAATTCTCTTTTTTCTTCAACCTTTTTCTCAACAGTTACTCCGAGTTTTTTCATCTCGTTTTCTTGTTTTTCTTTACGCCATGAATTTACATCTGTAACAGTTTTTTTAATCTCAGGAATTATTTCCTTGATTTTATTCCTAAATTCTGGTTTCTCACTAAGAATTTTACCTAAAACTGCTTGTATGTCAGCTTTACCTTCATGCTGAACAGCATTCAGGATTGCATACTTGAGTATAATTTTTTTATCCATAATTATTATGTAAAAAAAAGAAATAAAAAGAAAAAGGATGGTAGGTTGGTCACCTTATTTTCCTTTTTCACTCCATTCTGCTATTGGTTTTGCTTGTGAGATTAGATTTTCTGCTGTCACACCTGCTTTTGCGCCAATACTTGAAGTCATACCTTGAGTCAATTGTTTGAACACAGGCATTAGTGGCATAACTTGTGTTTCTCTGACAACAGGTTCTGGATTAACTACTCCATACCTTATCGGTTCGAATGTTATGATGTAGTTCTTGTATACGGCTGAAATACTAATACCATCTGAAAATTCTTGTGCTGACAATGTCATAACATTCCCGTAATCGTCTCTGTACTTGAACATTCTCGTGTTCGTGTTCCAATCATACCTACTCTCTATCTGTTGCATCCTGTAGAAATCTCCACCTAAAATTAAGTACATCTTTGTATCCCAGTTATAACTGAATACAACGAACAAGACAGGTTCTGTCGTCAGATAATATCTGTCCACTGCAACACCGTTTGCCATCTGTACTTCATATGATGGTTTTGGAGGTATTGGTGAGATTGGTGGTTTAGGTCTTGGTATGATACATCCTTCACCCCAACTCAAGGCACACGTTTCTTTTATTTGTTGTTCTGCGAAAACCACTGATGTTATCGCTAGACTGCATAGCAGAATTGCTGATATTATTACTGCTTTTTTCATTAAATCACCTAAGAAAAACTGAAAAATTTAGACTTATCAATGGGTAGGAAAATTTATGGCGTTCACCCTAAGATTTTTGTAAGGTTTAAATTCCTATGTTTTAACGAATAAATCATGGAAGAAGATGAAAAGATCGAAGTATCTAAGAAACTCTTGAAAACTTTGACAGTAGACACGAGAACAGATATTTTAAAATCTCTTCAAAATAGACCGATGACTGCTTCTGAACTATCGCGTAAATTGAATAAGCACGTGACTACTGTATCTGAACATTTAGATGTTTTGAAAGAATCCAATCTTGTAGAAAAAATAGAAAGGCCTGGTAGAAAATGGGTTTATTATAGATTGACAAGACCTGGTGAGAGTATCGTTCATCCTCAATCATACAAATGGGTTTTTGTTTTTGTAACAACTTTTCTGACTTTTGTCGGAGGGTTATACTTAATAACAGCTAACACTTATCCAGGTCATTGGCTTTACCCAATAGAACGTGTTAGAGAAAATATACAACTTTTGTTAGCCACTAATAGTTTACAAAAGGCACAGTTGCATACGCAATATGCAGAAGAAAGATTAGAAGAAATGAAGAAAGTAGTTGAAAAAGGTCAAGTTGGTATGGTTGGAGGAATCATAAAAGATTATGAGAATGACGTCACTCAAGCAAAAAAAGAAATCGAAATAGCTAAGCAAAATAACCAAAATATTGTTCCTGCATTAGAAACTTTGAGTGAATCAACAGCAAAACAAACAGCAATATTGCAGAACTTGGCAACAAAATCTCCAGAAATTAAGGAGAACATTCAACCTGCCTTGAATATTTCACAAGAAAGTCATGTTACTGCTGTTGCAGAACTAATGAATATTACTAAAGAATACAAAAAATAATTGATGTTCATCACAACTCCACTCCCCCAAAAATCTGATATCTTCATCTGAACTTATATCAACTGTGAATGAAAATCTGTTACATAAATCGTTAATAAAAGTTGAAAAATTAGGAGAAGAGTTAATTAAAACTTCTAAAAATTGGAATTATCCTTTCAAAAATGAGTGGCTTCAACAATTACTTCTTAAATACAGAAAAAAACCAGGAAAGGCTATCATACATCTTGACAATCTACCTGATAAAGTGCGAGTTTCTTTCAATGAAAAAGGCAAAACATTACTTTGGAATTTATTCAATGAATTAAAAAACAATATATACGGATATAGTGCCTACCATTTATATGCAAATGGAAAAGCTCTTTATAATTATCTAAAAAATCATAACAATACAACTTCAATTTCTTTATTAAATCTGCGCAGATACTGTAAAGCAGCGAATTGGGATATAAATTCTTTAGAGAAATACGTCATACAGATAAAGTCGACCTTAAACGGAAAGATCATAAAAAACAAAAAATTTCCCATAAATTTACTGACTAGAAGTGGAGGAATTTTTATAGGTTCCATACCAGATACTAGTTTAGGATACAGGTTTACATTCAAGAGTAAGGATGAAGATTTTATTCACTTATACAGATATGCTATATGGAATCTCATTGGTAAAATTGAATCTAAAAGAAGATTTTGGAACGATTGTCATACTATACGATTTACTTCTTTTCTGAATGATATTGCAGGGATAATAGGTTTTGAGACTAAGGGGAAACAAATAAGGACGAATAATCCACTGCCACTTTTCTTATTTCAACACGATAAAGTCAGAAGAGAGTCACTTAAAACACTTTTTGATGCTGAAGGTTCTGCTAATTTTTCAGGTAAAAAAGATAGATATACAAGATCTGTCATACTTACTCAAGTTGTAATGTTAAAGAAAATAAAATTGAAAGGAAGTAAAATAAGATTCACACAATTATCAAAGAAACTTAAAAAACAAATAATAAATCAACCCCCACTTCTTTTAGTTTCCGCTCAAATCCTTCTTTTTAGTGAAGGTATCCATTCTTGTTTAAGCCCTTCCCTCATTTACAAGAAAAATAAAAAATGGCGAGTTAGATGTGATATTAGGATTACAGGACAAGATAATTTAAGAAAATTTAGAGAAAAGATTGGTTTTAACTTAATTCGAAAACTTGAAACTTTAGAATTAATGCTAGATAGTTTTAAAAACAATTCTAGGAGTAATGTTTACAAAAAGAATTAATCCATAATAATTGAAGCATAACCAACGACAGCTTCATGATCGTGAGTGACATCTCCCGAAGTTTTATAACAGAGTAATTCACCTTTTTTTGCACCAAGCTCTTTTGCAGCTATGATGGTTATTGCGATTGGTCCAAAACCACAGACAGATGCATTTTTTTCTTGCAACCTAGCGAAGAAATCTTTTTCATCTAATTTTAATATCGCTTCAATTACATACTGATCAGTTGAGTAAGCGAAATCATATGGAACGTAATGAGAGAAATCTGAACTCGCGATAATTATCCATTTTTTCTTCTCTTTCTTTAACACTTTTGCTATTGATTTACCAACAACTTTGCATTCTTCTAAAAAATCAAAACTTGGAAATTCATTCATCACACAAATTGGTATAAACTTGAAATCTTCTCCGAATCGATATTGTAGAAAAGGTAATTGCACTTCAATCGAATGTTCTGATTCATGTGATAGAATGTCAAATTCTAATAATGGACAACTTTCAATCAGTTTCTTTGCAGTTTCATCTGCTATGTTAGCAGAACCTAGAGGAGTCTTCCATACACCTTCTCTCATCACTCCAAACCTTGAACCAAACCCACTGTGGTTAGGACCGAGGATGATGTAATTACATTTTGAAATTCTGGAATAAGTCCATGCCGCTACATGTCCAGAGTAAGGATAACCTGCGTGTGGAACTACTGCTGCGATGAATTTTTCTTCTTCTATTTTTTTAGGTCCTAATTTATGATCGAAACAACTCTTAATTTGTTTTTTTAACATTTCTTGATTCAAATTGTAAAACATACCCGCAACTGCTGGTTGTCTAACTATCATTTTACTTACCGTTTGTGATTTAACATTCACCTTTTTTAACCCATGCGGTCTTTACACCACTGATACCTATAAAACCATGATTAATGTTCAAATTTTCAGGCTGAGTGCCAAGGGTTAAAAAATATTCCTCTTCCCTTCTATTAGTCAATTTAATGTTATCACCAGGAGAATACTTATTCATCATTTCACTAAATTCTGTAAAATTAGAAAACTTTTGGTCGTTTATTTTTATAATAGCTGAATATGATTTCAGCCCAACTTTTTCAGCTGGTGAATTTTCAAAAACGTTATCGAATACTATTCCACATTCTTGGAAAATGTTTAATGGCTCAATATTTCTTTTCGACAGATTAAACATCACTAAAGTTTCAAGTACGGACCCCAAAAACAATAAAATGAATATGACTATGTAAATTTTCATAGTCTGTTTAATGGTTTTACTAAAAGCCTTCCTTCTCGGTATTTTTTTCTTGAATATTTTTTTTGGGAAAAAAATTGAAATACCCAAATAAATACCTTCAACCGACGCTAAAATCAATGACGTTAACTCTAACAAAAATACAAAAAATATGACAATTAATTCCACGGGCGTATAAACAGAAATTAAAAATTGCCCTAAGATTCCAAAAATCAAACCAATTATTGTACCCTGCCCTAATATAAGAAAAAATGTCGGAATGAAGATAATTCCTGCAACTGTATGAATAATTGATGCTCTTATATTGTTCAGCAAAATGAAAAAATTCAGCTTAAAGAATTCTTTATTTTTATACAACTCTGTAGGTTTTGCAAGGACCGTTGCTATTTTTCCAACAGAGTTTACAGTCTCTGTTTTTTGATAATCATCTGAAAAACCAAAAAAACTTGCAGATAAAGAACCCAAACTAAGACCGAATAGCAATACTAAAATTAAAATGAAAATTAGTATTTTTGACCTGCTTTTGATTATTTCAAACATTTCTTCTATTTTAGGAATGTACATATTAACCCACTAAATTCTCTTTCTCAAAATATCTTCTCAGAAAAACTCCAAAATCATCATCTTTTTTGATCAATTCAACTATCCTACCACTCTCGTATATTATTTCAAATTTTTTCACGAGTTGTTTTGCGATGTAATTTGGTATTCCTTTTTCTTTCAAAATAGTTAAGTCCTCGCTTAAACTATCGAACAATTTTTCTCTCGCTGTCAAGAATTTTCTTTTGATTTCAGCGCACCAATAATTGTTTTCTACGAATGGCCCGACTAAACAATTATTCTTGTATTTTTTCAAGAATCTTTCTGAGTCGTCCAGATCAAAAACCATCGGTCCGATTCTTTTATCGACAGAAGGCAACTTAGAAACTTCCATCTCTAACAAGACAACAGCTAAATCTTCTTCATTTGTATAAACATCTTTTCTCAGTGTAATGTATTCATATTCTTTCAAAATACTTTCCAACCTATCTGCAAACCTTCTCAACTGTGGCCATAGAATATCTGGTACGATTTTAGGTGGTTCAAACACTACTAATAACAGTTCAGTCCTTCTTTTCATCTGGTTCAATATCAACTCATTTTCTGTTATAGGACCAAATTCTCTCTCGAAGAAAAATTCTTTCGAAGGGTTTTTTAGAAAATCATTTGCTACTTTTTTGAGTGTGAAGAAACTATTTGCTGAAATTGCCGCTGCTGCATTCCTTGTTTTATCGATAGGGTCTATTATTATCAACACTTGATCTTTGAATTGTTTTCTCAACGTGCGATAATCCTTTTCGTTGTAATGTTTTTCTATATCGATTACATCTCCAGCATTCCACTTGACAGCGTTTTTTAATAGATTCAAGAAACTTCCGTATTTTATTATGAGTAATTCACAGATGTAACCAGAGAAACCTTCAGTCTTTGCATCTGCACCGTAAATTTTATTAGCATAACAAATTCTTTTTAACAACCTCACTTCATCCGACATTTTTTTCTGTAGATTTTTTTCTAAATATCGAACATGGAAAGGTGTCCTGTCAACAGCAGATTTTATTCTTTCTCCAGGTTTCAATTCATAACAAGG
>CAZRNP010000023.1:0-14957 GCA_964601485.1 uncultured archaeon | reverse complement strand
ATGGAAGATGGGAAAATTAAGAAATATGGAAAACCTAGTATATTAAAAAAGAAATAGAAACTTTTTAATACTTAACTCATCAAATTCTTTTGTGATTGGAATGATCGGTGAATGCCTTCCAAAACGATGAATTGCTCCTAACTTTTTCTACTCAAAAAACTAAATCTTTTAAAACAAGGGGATGTAGTATAGTTTGGTCTATTATGCCAGCCTTGGGAGTTGGTGACCCGTGTTCAAATCACGGCATCCCCATTTTTCTGGTGGTTGAATGATAACTTTTGATGACTTCAAGAAAGTTGACATGAGAGTCGGTAAAGTATTAGAAGTGGAAGATTTTTCAGAGGCAAAAAAGCCTTCATACAAGTTAAAGATTGACTTCGGAAAAGAAATAGGGATAAAAAATTCTAGTGCTCAAATAACAGGATATAAAAAGGATGAACTCAAAGGAAAAATAGTCATAGCTGTAGTGAACTTTCCTACTAAACAAATCGCAAACTTTCAGTCTGAAGTCTTAACATTAGGGTTAGCAGATAAAAATAGAAAAAATCATTGGGTTATACTGCAACCTGAGAAGGAAGTTGAACTCGGCACGAGAGTAGAATAGAATATGAAGTGAGAATTGAAAATATTAATGAGTGATAAGATGTCTGAGAAAGAAGGAATAACAGTAAAAAAATCAGAGAATTTTTCCGAATGGTATAATCAAGTAGTTCAAAAGGCTGAACTAGCCGATTACGCTCCTGTACAAGGATGTATGATCATAAGGCCTAATGGCTATGCGATCTGGGAAAATGTAGTGAGAACAATGGATGGAGATTTCAAAAAACTTGGTGTTAAAAATGTTTATTTTCCTCAGTTCATTCCAGAGAGTTTCTTGAAGAAAGAAGCAGAGCATTTCCAAGGGTTCGTGCCAGAATGTGCATGGGTAACGATAGGCGGAGGAAAAGAACTTGGGGAAAGGTTGGCTGTAAGACCGACGAGCGAAACAATCATTAATCACATGTTTAACAAATGGATAAGGAGTTGGAGAGACCTGCCTTTGAAAATCAACCAATGGTGCAACATCGTCAGGTGGGAATCGTCAACAAAATTCTTTGTCAGGACGACTGAATTCCTGTGGCAAGAAGGACATACTGCCCATGAAACAATGGAAGGAGCGGATAAAATGATGATGGACATTCTAAAAGTCTATAAAGATTTCATACAAGATTACTTGGCCATTCCAGTTTTAACTGGTAAAAAAAGTGAGAGAGAAAAATTTGCAGGAGCTTTGACTACGACTACTGTGGAAGCATTGATGCCAGACGGAAAAGCAATACAGATGGGAACTTCTCATAACCTCGGGCAGAATTTCTCAAAAGTTTTCGATATTAAATTTTTGGACAAGAATGAGAAGGAAAAATTCGTATGGACTACTTCTTGGGGTGTATCGACAAGGATGATTGGTGCATTGATAATGACACATGGTGATGACAAAGGATTGATAATACCACCTAAAATAGCTCACACTCACATTGTAATAATACCAATATTCTACAACGCTGATGATAAGAAAAAAGTTATGAAAAAAGTTGATGATGTCAAGAAGAAACTTGAAAAAGAAAACTTGAAAATCATAGTTGATGATAGGACTGAATACACGCCTGGATGGAAATTCAACGAATGGGAATTGAAAGGAATACCGTTGAGGATAGAGATAGGGCCTAAAGATATCCAAAAGAAACAAATCGTTTTAGTCAGAAGGGATAATTCTAAAAAAGAATTCATAAAAGAAAATTCTGCAGTTAAAAAAATAAAAGAAACTTTAGACGATATTCAGGATGGTCTTTTCAAAAAGGCTGATAAACTTTTGAAGGAACATATAACTACAGTCAAAACGTTCGATGAATTCAAAAAAATCTTAGATAACAAAGGTGGATTCTTAAGAACTTGTCATTGTCTTGAACAGAAATGTGAAGAAGATATTAAAGCAGAAACTGGTGCAACGATTAGATTAATACCGATTAAAAAAGAAAAAGTGTTCTCTGATTGTATCCACTGCGGTAAAAAAGCAAAGGAAGTTGTTTATTTTGCAAAAGCTTATTAAGCCAAACTATTTAAATATTGATACTAAAAAATTAAAGGAATCCTGAGGTGTTTTAATTGATAGATATAAAAGGAGTAAGTACGGGAACTACAACTGTAGGTATTGTTTGTAAAGATGGTATAGTTTTAGCAGCAGAGAAAAAAGCAACTATGGGTTACCTAGTTGCCACAAAAAAAGATGTTAAAATCGTGGAAATAATGCCACACATAGCCATGACACAAGCTGGTATGGTCGGTGACGTTCAGGCTTTAGCAAGATACTTAATTGCCGAATCAAAACTTTATGAATTGAGAACAAGAAGACGTATACCTGTAAAGGCTGCAGCAAGTTTATTGTCGAACATCCTGTATGGAGGAAGATGGAGTTACTTGCCTTACATGGTTCAAATCATACTGGCCGGGTATGATGAAACTGGCCCAAACCTGTTCATCCTTCATCCTGATGGTTCTTCATTGGAAGAGAAAGACTATTTTTCGACTGGCTCAGGTTCTCCAATGGCTTTTGGAGTGTTAGAGACTTTATTCAAGGAAGGTCTTTCAGTCGATGAATGTAAAAAAATCGCAGCAAGAGCTGTTAGGGCTGCTGTTGAAAGAGATATAGCATCTGGCGGAAAAGGTATCGACATCGCAGTCATAGATAAAGACGGTTTCAAGCTGTTAAAAGAAGCTGAAGTTGAGAAAGTAGTAGAAAGTATCAAGAAATAATCATCTTTTTTTCAGGTAATTAAATATGGAAATTCTGGAAAAAGTAAAGTCAAGTCTACCAAAAGAAGTAGTGGATAGAGTAGAGTTGGAAGGATGTGAAATCGTAGTTTACACAAAGGATAAATTCTTTTTCTTGGATGCAGCTGAACAAGTTAAAGAAACTGTACAAGAGTTAAAGAAAAGAATTGAAGTCAGGCCTGACAGCACTCTATGTGTACCGCCTGAAGATACGAAGAAAATAATCATGGAAATCATACCAGCAGAAGCAAAAGTCACAGACATAAGGTTTGAACCCGATAGGAGTCTTGTAATAATCACAGCAGAGAAACCTGGTTTAGTCATAGGCAGGGGTGGTGAGACATTCAACATCATAAAAGAAAAAACTTTGTGGGTCCCAAGGATAGAAAGAGTACCAGAGATTACATCAAAAATCGTTAAATCAATCAGGCAATTGTTGTTCACGGAAACAAAATGGAGGAGAACTTTTCTTAAAAAAGTTGGAAAAGACATATTTTCAGACAGGGATACGAAGAGGGATTGGATAAGGGTAATTTGTCTCGGAGGTTACAGGGAAGTCGGAAGGTCATGCACGTTAGTAGAGACACCAAAATCAAAAGTACTCATGGATTGCGGGATAAGCGTTGGCGGCATGGATAGTGGGGGGTTTCCTTATTTAAACGTTAAAGAATTCAACCCAGCTGAGATAGACGGTGTAATAATATCCCATTCCCACCTCGACCACTGTGGCATGGTTCCTTATCTGTATGAGTATGGATATGAAGGTCCTTTTTATTGTACAACCCCTTCTCTCGATACTTTCACTATGTTGTGTTTAGACTATATTGATGTTTTGCAAAGGAACGGAATAAAGCCACCTTTCACAGCAAAGGGTGTTAAAGAAGCTGTTAAACATTCTATCACCTTGGATTATGATGAAGTTTCTGACGTCGGCCCTGATGTAAGGCTGACTTTTCAACAGGCGGGCCACTTACTCGGTTCAGCCCAAGTTCATTTGCATGTGGGACAAGGCTTACACAACATAGTCTACACTGGAGATATAAAGTTCGGTAGGACGAGGTTATTCGACCCTGCTTTTACAAACTTTCAGAGGATTGAAACACTCATCATAGAGTCTACTTATGGCGGTGAAGAAGACATCATGCCACACAGACAAGAATCTGAACAACAATTAATGGATATCATCAACAGGACTATGGAAAGAAAGGGACAAGTCCTCATTCCTTCTTTTGCTGTTGGGAGGGCTCAAGAAGTCATGATCATCCTATCAGAAAATAATTTCGAGTATCCTGTATTCATCGATGGAATGATTTGGGATGCCACTGCCATACACACAGCATATCCAGAATATCTCTCGGTGGATGTAGAGAGAAAAATATTCCAAGGGAACAACCCGTTTGTTAATGATATTTTTAAACAAATAACATCCTCAAAAGAGAGAGAGAAAGTGTGGGATGAAAAACCTGCTGTCATCATCTCAACGTCGGGTATGTTATCTGGCGGTCCTGTCATGGAACATTTGAAGGTGTTAGGAGAAAATAAAGATAATACACTCGTCTTTGTCGGTTATCAAGGGGAAGGTACGATGGGCCGAAGGATTCAGAAGGGGTGGAAAGAGATACCTTTAAGCATCAACGGTAAGACTAGCACGATGAAGTTAGATTTAGAAGTTCAGACGATAGATGGTTTAAGCGGACATTCTGATAGGAATCAGCTCATCAACTTCTTGAACAGGCTAAGGTCAAAGCCAGAGAGAGTATTAGTTTGTCATGGGGATAGCATAAAACCTGTAAGTTTAGCAAGGACTATACATAAATTGTTCAGGGTAGAAACAGTTGCACCGAAGAATTTAGAAGCCGTTAGATTAAGATGATTAATAAGGATGTCCCATTCCTAGAGTGAAACTATAAGGGTTGTATCTTATATCAAAATTTGATCTTGCAATGTTTGAGATACGAACTTCATCGATGACTCCATTGAAATATCTGCTACTACCAACACCCAATTCCCATCTCCCTATTGCAAAGTTCTCAGCTATTAATAGTGGGTTTTCAGGTATTGGATTTGTTTCACTTACTAATTGACCATTAACATACAAACGTACTGTAGTGCCAGTTCCACCGAAGGTTGCTGCAAAATGATACCATGTATTGGGTGAGGGGTTCCAATGAGCTCCTCCATCTTGTGGGATACCACGCCAATTCGCAGATGCTGCACCTTTAAATTCTACTCGCATGTTATTACCATCCCACCACAAGAAACCGTTATTATATTTTCCTGCAATTACCTGTTCTGTATTAGTGCTTGTAAATTTAGCCCATGCTTCAATCGTAAAAGAATTACTTTTAAGAGCTGAATCAGAGGCAGACACATAATCATCGACTCCATCAAAATACAAACCAGATTTTAATTTACCGACTGTCCATTTAGGACCATTAATTAAATTTCCAGTATTACCATTACCAGAAGAATCAATGGTTGTAATGCCAGTTCCATCATTTAAATGCCACAAAGAAACGGTATTAGCGCCAGCAGTATACTCATCAGACATGAATTCTACATCGACCATAGATTCCTTGTATCCTTCTGTAAAATATGGAACAGACATATCTTCTGTGTAACCTTGTAAGTCTTTAGTCTCCTTCCACCATACAAAAACACCACCTGCTTTTTCTGGTTGGAATGTCCTATTCATGAAATTGTTGAACTCAATTTTCGATGTTCCAAAATCATAAATTTTATCTAGTCTATCTATCGTGTTGAGTGTGTCCCTAACTTTTACAACTAAAAGTGTCTTGTCCCACTTAGATTTTATGGTATACTGTGGGAAGAAATGTAAGAAAGCTATGAATAATATCATTCCTGTTATCATGACTTCTATTATACTCATTATACCCTTCATTTAATCACATCTGTACGATTATCTCAGCTAATTCTATCTTTCCATTGTTGTTCATTGCAGTGATACGTTTTACAGTTGCGTTTATCCCTGTTTTTGGGAATACTAATGGACTACAATTGTACAAAAGATCTCTGTTTCCGTTATCAGTGATGTTAAATATAAAGATTGAGAATGACCTGTTCAATGACAATTTATCTTGTACTTCTTTAAAATTTGTATAACAATCGAAATCATGGAATTTATCAATCTTAGATTTTAATATCAAGTTTGTTTTATTTGTGGTATAATCAGAAAGTCCTATTCTTTTTATTTGAGTTTTTGGAAAATTATTCCAATCCTTCGGTTCCCCAGGGTCATTTAATAATACTTCTGATAGTTGATATGCTTTCGATCTAGTATTCTCTTTGTTCACTTCTTCAACAAACCTTGGGATGTTAGTAGAGTATGAAAGATAAATCAACACAACTAAACCAACAAAGAATATAAAAGAGGCTAGGTACTGGATGGTAAGCTGTGCTTTTATTTTAACCACCAATAAAGCCTAGATAAACAAGAATAAAGAAAGCACCGATTGTTACACCTAACAGTATGATGCTGTGTTTAAACCCAGCTCTTATAGAATCTTCACCTATCTGCCCAGCAACAAGCCCACCCATTATAGCCTGCATGACAGTGATAGAAAAGAATAATGCCAAGTAATAACAACTTATTCCAGTAGTTTTTACGTTAAACACTGAACAAATACCAAAATAAATGTTACAGGGTAGACAACCACCGCCAATTCTACCTAAACAAAGACTACATGGGTTTGTTATGATACCCACAACAGCACCTTCAGAAGCAGAAGGCATTATTAAAGACTCGAATACAGGTACCATCAACCAATTTATACCGACGATTATCCCGATGAATACGATAGAAATCACGTACATTGCTATGACATACTGGTTGAGCATACTTTTTCTGTCTTTTTCCGTGTCTTGAATGATCGTCAATGTGTTTGAAAGAGAGTTTAAAGTTTCATCAATGGCTCCACCAGATTTATAAGTTTCAATAATGATTCTGATAATCCTGGTCAAAGTTTTACTTTTTTTCAACCTTTTTTTAGCTTGGTCTAAAACTTTCAGTATGTTAACATTCCATGATAATTGATTGGCCATCTTTTTTACTTCTGAAGAGAGGGGACCATAGTCCGTATGACTGGCAAAGATGATTGCTTTATGAAGAGGCATCCCAGCCCTAGTCGTCTCGACTAAGTCTCTTAAAAAATGAGGAAAGCGTAATTCGATTTCTTTTATTTCTTTGAAGCCAACATAACTGAAAATCATCTGAGGTGTTATGACCAAAAAAACTGATAAGATTATTGTGTTCCCAAGGACGCCTTGGATTCCACTGATTATACCTATGAATATCAAAAAGGATGAAACTAGTATGGACAATAACAAAACTTTTCTCTCTCTTGACATTTCTAGTCTAACCATCTATTCTGCCCCTGGTGAAGATGACTTGATAAGAATTATGAATGCAACCGATATCAGCGGGACGAATAAAAATATCAAGAAAAATTGGACGAAAATTATGTTTTCAGCTACCATACCAGTGAACCCCGACATCACAGACGTAAGTATTATAAAGAATATCGTGCCTAGGACTAATGCAGTCAAATAAATCTCTAAGTATATTGAAAGTGAATGGGAAAACTCGTCCAGCCTTCTCCTGTAATCAGTTAAAAACCCTTTTGATTTTTCAGAGAGATAAACGTGAAGGTCACCACCGGCTTTTAAAGTCGACAGTATTGTCCAGAATAAATCTCTTAGTTCTTTTGATGGTGTACGGTCTATCGCCTTTTCAAGGCTATCATAAACATTCAAGCCGAACATCTTCATGTCAGTAACTATCCTTTTTGCTTCATAACTAACTTCACCGTATTCTTTGAACTTAGAGAAAATTTCGAAAATCCTATGCGGTGGTAGTCGAGAACTAGCGATAGTTGAAAGATAAATGCCAGCGAATGGAAGAGTTTTTTCTATCGAACGGGCCTTGTCTCTGATCAAGAATTTTGGGTAGTTTACAAACATCAAAAAGAAGAATGAACAGACTAAGAATGAAGTTGTTATTGCCATGAAAAAACTAAATAAAAACCCTAAGTTCAACAAAGAAAAAATCAATGAAAAAATGGGTAATTCTATTACGAAGAGTATAATGCACATCAAAAAAGATGTAGAAAGATATTCTTCTAGTGTTTTTCTCATCCCACTTCTTTTCAAATCTTTTTTCAAGTCAGAGAAAACTTCTAGATGCGGTTCTATGTATTTGTCTAAGTAACGCATGGCCACTTTTTCAAAGGAAGACATCAAATTTCACCGGTTATGATGTCCATGACTTTTTCAGGGAAACTACGGTATAAGTTGAAGACTTGAGTAACACTGTTAAAATCTGTTATGTTTTTTTCTTTTAGCCATTCGAGTACTGCCATTCTTCTTCTAAACTCATCGATAATCTTCTTCTCATTCAAACCTGTTTTTTTGACAATTTTTTTCAATATAAAACTTTTGTTCTTTGTGTCTATTCTATCAACAGAAGGATCCCATTCAAAGATTTTATTCGTATTAATTTGTTTTTTCTGGAGGTCATAACCTGTAACTTCGTAAACACTCTCTACTTTCCTCGCATATTTTCCTTTGTATCTCATATTAGTCAGAAAAACTATCAAGTCCAAAGTCTCTAATAGACTAGGTGGTAATGATATAGGCGGTGTAATCATCCTATTTATCAATTTCTCTAGTGAGTCTGCATGTATCGTGGCAAGAGAAGGATGACCAGTCGCCATCTGTTGGAACAGGACGTATGCTTCTTTACCCCTTACTTCTCCGAGTATTATATAGTCTGGTCTCTGTCTCATACTTTCTTTCAACAAATCGAACAAATCTACTTCTCCTCTTCTTCTACCCCCCTCCGTAGCTATAGGTACTCTTGAAACTTGTGGAATCCAGTGAGGATGCGGTAACTTGAGTTCTGCTGTATCCTCTATACTAACAATTTTCATCTCTGGTTTTATGAAAAGTGATAATACATTAAGGAAAACGGTTTTTCCTGTCGCTGTTCCTCCGGAGACTAGAACACTGCATCCATAATCTATGATCATCCAAAGATATGCTAATGTTTTTACATCAACAGTTCCGTAATTGAGAAGATGGGTGGGAGTGAATGGGAACCTAGTGAACTTTCTTATTGCAAAGTTTGATCCTCTTCTTGCTATATCTGTAGCCAGCGTGCCTTGTATTCTTGATCCATCTGGTAAAGACCCTTCTAACAAAGGATCGATCACAGATATGGCTTGACCACACAACTGTGCTAATCGAACTAAGTAAGAATCTAGTTCTTCGCTTGAATTAAAAATAATATTAGTTGGCAAAGATCCGAGTAATGGGTTTCTATGAAAAATATATAGTGGTATTCCAACACCGTCACAACTTATATCTTCAATTTCTTGATCACGCATGAGTGGTTCAATAGTCCCTAAACCTAAGAAGTCTCTATCGATGTAATAGTTTAGTACTTGTCTTTCAGTTTCTGTTAATTTTATTCTGAAGTAATCCATCAACTGAGAAGTTTGACTAGTAAGATAATCCCTTGCCTCGGATTCTTTTAATTTAGTCAGGTCTACATCCAATTTTTCTTCCAGCAATCTTTTAATCTTGAGAAACAGTCTCTTGGTTTGTTCAGAAAGTGTGGGTTGAGACACATGATATTCATAACCATTTTTTTGAGGATTCCATTTTATTTCTGTATAGGCAAATATGGGTTGATCTTTTGTTGGTTTTTCTGGAATCAACGGATAAGATGTTTCAAATGTTTGTTCAATTTTTTGTTCTTCCAATCCAGCTGTAGTTATCAACTTACTCTTGAAAACCGGTATCTCTATTCCTTCTAATTCTGGTTTTTCTGGAGGAAGAAGTTTGAGTTCACCTGTAACTTCTAGGGGCTTTTGTGGGAATACTGTTGCGATGGGTGGGGCTGTTGCAACAAATGGTGGTGGGAAAATATGTCCCATTTCTGTTGTTTCTACTCCTCTTTTTTTAAGTGTTATATACCCATTTACCAACTTTTTAAAAATAATACGCCCGTTAATCATTCAACCACTACGTTTTTATTATTAATTTTTATTTCTATTCTTTTATCTTCACTCGTTGAACTCCCTGAAAAAAATAGATTTTCATTCAAATTAAATATTGGTGTTTCTACAAAAGAAGTTTTCTCTTTCATCAAAGTTGTATTTATCACAGAGTTGTTGAGTTGGATTAAATAGAGGATGCCTCCTATTCTGGACGGAATTTCTTCTGTTATCGTGACTTGATCGCATGACTTACAGTTAACGCCCTTGATGATATGAGTCGATACGATATCGTTTATTAGTTCTGCAGTTGTGGTCCCTACTCTCTCTTTGTAATAAATATTCTGGCTATAAAAGTAATAGCTGATTGCAGCAAATAAGCTGAATGAAATCATGAAGAACAGGATGAATTCTACGATAAAACTCTGAGCTTTGTTCATTCCTTTCAAACAATAATATTGATTTCTGTTGTAGTTAAAGATTGTGTGGAAGTTGATTTAATCCTTTGTATTCTTATGTAACCAGCAGTTGAATTTTTATCTTGATTACCGGATGTGTTTAAAACAATCTTGTAACCATGCGTAGGAGCATCGTTCAATATCCTGTACCAAAGTCTGTATTGAACATCTAATTTATCTTCAGCTCTTTTTGACATGCCAAAGATGACAGACGGTGAATCTACTCCTAATGTACCAGTTGCGTTCATGTTTGGGGTATTCAAAGGTATCCAACAATTGGAACCAAGAGATGGATTACACTCTGCAATAAAAGAAACTAATCCTCTGAAAGAAAAAACGATACTGTTGTTCAAGTAAGAATTAGATAAATCAGGATACACTGAGAATTTTCCAGGAACTTTCAACTGTAAAGATTCTTCACCACCATTATTAGCAATGTTAACTATCGTATCATCGAGTGATTGAAAGAAGTTGTAGATATCATCAACACTTTTCATATCCTTTCTTTTTTGAATCATCGTGTAAGTCCAGGGGAGGACTAGGACTATAGCACCCATGACTAAAACGATTAGGATGATGATTGAAACAACTTGAGATTGTCCTTTCATCGTTAACCATCAACAAAAGACTGATTGCCCTCTGACAGAATTACTGGGCGAGGTAACTACTACTGTGTGAACTGCATTCAAACCATATGGCTCTGAACTAGTTGCCACAGCCGTACTATGTGCAGGTATTGGATCAGGGTTAAAAGTGAATTTATCAGATTTCACATTACCGTCTACCATAACAATCAGCTCAGAATCTTTTATGTTCGCGGTTCCATCGTTCGTTAGGATTATAGTTATGCTGCCTTGATTACAAGACATATCAAGGACATTTATTGTTTTAGAAATACTTTGATCAATTATTGATTTAATAAAAATATAAGCAGTCCCTGCCAAACCTATGGTTATCACTAAGAGCATAATACTGGCTATTATTGTTGATATTCCTTTCATTCTACTCAATGCCTCAATTTTTATACTTGATTACTACTTACAATCTATACTTCCGCCTACTGAGTTGGATGGACCTACTATTCTGAGTTGATGCATACTAGCTGAGGCTGTTACATTACAACTTGCTGCAGTCCCAGCACCCAAAGTCGTTGCACCTGTACATTGTGAGTTTGGAGCCTTCGAAGCACCATCTATATAGAATGTTATTCTATTGTATGGTATGTCTGCTGTTCCATCGTTCTTAATTAAAGTATACACGATTTTACTATTGGAATCACAGTAAGCATCCAACAATGCTATGTTCTGTGCTGTTGTTCCTCCAATTAGTCCACTCATGTACAAGTATGCTACTGATATCAAACCAATAGTTATAACTACCATTATTATTGAGGCGATTATTGTTGATATTCCTTTCATTTTTTTTACCTCCTTAACAGGGTACTGGTCCGCCTACTGCGTTGGATGGACCTATTATCCTTAGTTCATTCGAACCGGTTGCTAAATTACTTGGTGAGCCACGGCACATTGTTGTATTACCTGCTGTTAATACATAAGAATTAGCTGACATTGGCATATCACATGATATTGAGCTAGTTACTGTTGTACCTTTTAAAACAAAAGTTAGATTTGAACTTATAGTAGAGGTTCCAAGATTTTTAACTATCATATAAAGTGTTAAAGGTCCAGTTGTACAATATGCATCTGATAGTTGTATGTTAGTTGCAGTTCTTCCTGTCAACAATCCACTCATGTACAAGTATGCTACTGATATCAAACCAATAGTTATAACTACCATTATTATTGAGGCGATTATGGTTGAGATACCTTTCATTTTTTTACCTCCTATTTAGTCTCCTAAACATTAATTTGTTTTAGTGGTGGTCTTAACGGTTGGGCTACTGGTCTTCCTGACATTTGTGGACTTTGCATTTGTTGCATTGGTCTGAATAACTGAGGTCTTTTCATCTTCTTATCTATCTCGTCGAGTAGTTCAAGCATTGAATCATTTTTCTCTGTTATAGCTTTGTTTGTCTTGACCATCTCGTCTAACTTATCAACGACTGGTTTCATCATATCTTGTGTCATTCCAACTGATCCTGTATCACCAGAAGCTCTGATGAAAGAGACAAGTTCTTTAAGGTTAACGATTAGTTCATCCAATTTACCCGGTAATTTTGACAATTCTATCCTCATGGCATCACTGGATTTTGCCAGTTCATCGACAAGTTGTTGATTCATCCTCACTATGTCTATAACATCGCTAAAAATACTTTTTGAATCGATTGGGGACGAAGATTCTAACCTGTCCAATCTTTGTTCCAGTCTTCTGATAGGAGACATGGGCACTAATTCATATTCACTTTCTTCTGCGACCATTCATCCACCTTAATTAAATTTATTTTCCGTGTTTAAATTATTTCTTTCCTAGTATAAAATTTTATTCCATTCAGGAGGAAATCATTTCACGTACAGCCTGACTGGTATAAACCCTATTTTTTTCATTTCAACTGGTTTCCAGCCTTTGAAAGAATGATCAACAAGAATTATCCTTGCTCCTTTCTTTACTTCTTTTTCAATTTTTTTCTGTAATTTATGGGTGACACTTATAGATAGATAAGCGACTATTATCGTAGCTTTACTCAGGCTCTGATTAAAAATATTATCCTCGATTATTTCTACGTTTTTTAATTTTAACTGTTCTATCTTCCTCTTAGCTATCCAATTCAAGAGTTTATTCTGTTCGATACCGATAACTCTTATGTTTTTCTTTGCTGCTTCAATCAGGATTCTTCCGTCACCAGATCCCAAATCATAGAATATATGTTTCTTTTTAATGTCAGCAAACTGTAGAACAACTTCTATAATTTTTTTAGAACTCGGAAAAAAGATTGCAAATCTATTCTTCAGAAGATAGTACAAAGAAAAAGAAAAGAAAAAAATTAGCAACAGCCAAATTTCATTCATGTATCTTATTTTTGATTTGTTGGATTAATATTCCCCTTCACCACCCATGCCGCCCATTCCACCTGGTGGCATCGAAGGCATTCCTCCTTTATCAAGTTTTGATGCTGAGACTACATCGTCTATTCTCAGTATCATTATAGCTGCATCTGCTGCTGAGTTTATCGCTTGTGTCTTGACTTTCAAAGGTTCAATGACGCCAAGCTTAGTCATGTCTGAAATTCCGCCTTCCATAACGTTAACTCCTGCTTCAACTTTTTTCTGTTCATGTGCTGCTCTTAAAGCAACTATAGTATCGATTGGATCTAAACCACCGCTTTCTGCCAGACTTCTAGGTATCACTTCTAAAGCATCAGCAAATGCGTTTATAGCCAATTGTTCCCTTCCAGAGAATTCTTCTGCAAATTTTCTCAATTCTCTTGCTGCTTCTGCTTCTGGTGCTCCACCGCCTGGAACGATCTTTCCAACTTCTATTGCTGAACCAACTGCCCCAATAGCATCTTCTATTGCCCTGTCGATCTCATCAACGACATGCTCTGTTCCGCCACGAACTAATATTGAAACAGCCTTTGGGTTCTTACAGTTTCTTATGAATGTCATCTGTTCGTCTCCGATCCTCACTTCTTCGACTAAACCTGCAAAACCTAAGTCTTCTTTCTTCAAGTCATCAAGGTTTGTAACGATTCTTGCGCCAGTTGCCTTTGCTAACTTTTCCATGTCAGATTTCTTCACTCTTCTATCAGCAAGTATTCCTTTCTTTGCCAGATAATGCTGAGCAACGTCATCTATTCCTTTCTGACATAGAACGACACTCGCACCCGAAGCCGCTACTTTCTCAACCATGTTCTTCAACATCTTTTCTTCTTGGTCTATGAATTCTTGCAACTTGTTTGGGTCTGTTATCTGGATTTGCGCATCTGTCTCTGTTTCCTTAACTTCCAATGCTGCATCTAACAAAGCAATCTTAGCATTCTTTATTACTTTCGGCATACCAGGATGAACGACTTCCTTGTCTATGATTATACCGTCTATCAATTCAGTGTCTTCTGAAGCACCACCGTGTTTCTTCTCTCTTTGGATGTTCTCTGTATCAACGGTGATTTTACCGTCTCTTTTCTCTGCGACTTGCTTAACTGCTCTAACGATGATTTCTGCCAATTTTTCACTGTAAGCATAAGCAGATTTACCGCTCATACTCGTCATCGCTATCTTCTTCAATTCACCATCATCTTCTAGAGTGATTGGTTTAGAAATCTTATCCATCGCTTTCAATACTTTATCCTTTGCTAGGTTGAAACCTCTTATTATCATAGTTGGATGAATTTCTTGTTCTAAGAGTTCACCTGCTTTCTTCAAGAGTTCTCCTGCTATTACAACTGCGGTGGTTGTTCCGTCACCGACTTCCTCATTCTGTGTTTTTGCAACCTCAACCATCATCTTTGCAGCTGGATGTTCTATCTCCATCTCTTCTAATATTGTAACACCGTCATTTGTTATGACTATGTCACCAATACTGTCAACCAGCATCTTGTCCATTCCTTTAGGACCTAAAGTTGTTCTGACAGCATCTGCCACAGCCTTAGCAGCAGCGATGTTGTTCTCTTGTGCAGTCCTTCCTTTAGACCTAAAAGTACCTTCAGGAAGTATCAAGACAGGTTGACCCCCTATTTGAGCTAATTGAGCCATTAATTACACCTCCACAATAAAAATTC
>CAZRNP010000022.1:0-15541 GCA_964601485.1 uncultured archaeon | reverse complement strand
ATCTACATCGAGAATAACACCGATAGCAGATTTATGGCCACCGCCTTTAATTTTTGGGTACTTCTCTTTGATTTTTTCTATTATTCCAACAAGGTCTTCCTCCCTTTCTTCCTGTTCAAGTCTGATACTAATTTTTGCTTTCTCCCTTCCATATCCCTTGTTTATCACGTATGCTATCCAATCTGGGTATCTTTGTCTTATTTTGTCAGCTAGGAACGAGGTCATTCCCCTTATTTTCAACCTTTCTTGTTCATAGATGATGACTTTTTCTCTCCTTAGGAACAAACCTCTTTTTTCCACGTTTCTTAAACAATTCTGGGTTTCATACGTTAACTTTTCGTAGAACCTTCTCAACGCAGATGAATGCTGTGTCAAGCCGTTGACCAATTTATCAGGCCTATCTTTACATTCAACCAGAGCAAGAACAGCCGTCTTGGCGCCTTCACTTCCCCTTATCATCCTCCCAGATCTGACCATATCCCACAGTTCGCCGAAGAAAGATTTCTCTATAGTTTTTTGGTTTATGTTATCAAGTTTCAATAACTCTGGAGTTTCTTCTTTTATCTTTTCAAAAACATCTTTACACAAATCCACACGATGATCTTCTGTTATACCTACACCAGAAACCCAAGCAACTTTTTCTGCTGGAAAGAACCTTTCCAGTATTTTATAAGTCATGTAAGATACAGGAGGAACTTTACTATCATCTTTCTCGAATGACCGTGGGTTTAAAAAAGGCATATCTGCATTATCTTCGATGTTCATAAAAACATGATGGTCCAGGATGAACCCCTTGAAAATGTTGAAATCTTTTGGGTTGATAGTCACGTCAAAAACAAAAACAAAATCTGGGTTCATCATCTTTAACCTGTTGATTAACAACCTGTTGACATTCTCCAGCCCAGTTATAGGAAAAAGCATAGGATAATCCCCTATCATATCATGGATCAAGATTGAAAACAAAGCAGCAGAACAACAACCGTCAGTATCATCATGGTGAACCAAACATATCTTGTCAGACGGTTTAATTTTTTTTATTATTTCTTCTGTTCGCAAAAATAACTCATTCAAGTTGTTCAGTTTTTTCACCTAATTTTTTCAAATCTTCTTCTGTGAGGAATATGATCTGTTGATCCATTTTTTTCTTACCATGATGATAGTATTCGATCATCGACACGAGAGAATCTAGATGATGGAATACTACAGCTTCAAACGTCCTTGGTGGCGTTGGTCCGCCTTCTCCAAAATGTGAAGCCACTATGTGTATGACTTCTTCAGGAAAATCTCTTTTATACAACTCTGCCACAGCAAGCATCGTGTGATCCAACATTATTCCTGTCGGTTCCAATTCACCTTTTTTATCTCTCTTGTACTCGAAAGCTTTCATCAAGTCATGTAGTATAGAAGCAGCGACTAAAAAATCTTTCTTCAGTTTCAACCCATAATTTTTTTCAAAATTCTCCGATGTTTTAATACATAAATCAGTCAACGCAACTGTGTGGTTGACTATGTCCCTCTCTATCGGTCCAAGACCTGAACTAGAAATAACGAACAGGCTGCCAGCATCTTTCAACTTTTCTTTTGGGTACTTTTTGAAATATTTGCTCGATAGTCTTAAGTCTTTCAAAAATTCGACGACTTTTTCTCTTAAAGTCTTGTCTTCTATTTTCTTAGTCAGTTCTAACAATTCTTTCATTCTATCTAACCGAACAAACTAGCTAATCCAGCGACAGCCTCTTCAGATTTTTTCTCAGTATCCTCAGGTTTTTCTTTCTTCTCACCTTCAGCCTTCTTCTCTCCTGCTGCAGGTGCTGCTGCTACTGGGATGGCTGTTTGTTTTATAACATCATCGATGTTAACACCTTCCAAAGCAGAGATTAATGCTTTGATTTTTGCATCTTCTGCTTTTATCCCACTTGCATCTAAAACTTTTTTGATGTTACCTTCGTTTATTTCTTGTTTGGCTGAATGCAACAACAAAGCTGTGTATACGTATTCCAAACTAAACACCTCCTAAATCTTTAACACTCCTTTCAAATTTTGAGCTTGAATGTTTGCTTTTTCGATCAAACCTTCGACTATACCTTTATCCAATATGTTTGCGTTAATACCCAAGTTCTTCCCATTTTGATGAGCCTTCTGAATCAATATTTTTATGGATTCTTTGTTTGGATAACAAGTATTAACACTAAGGTTTAAAGCATAATTGTAAGCATTTTTTATCTTCTCAACGTAGACACTTTCATCGACGTCAAGAACATCTTTTTTGTAAACTATTCCGTTCTCCCATAAACCAAGAACATCTATTCCGATTTCTGCAGGCTGAATGTCCAATTTTTTCAACACGTTTGCCAATTGATCAGAAATTACTTCACCTTTCTTCGCAACGACAAAATCTTCCCTGACATGTATTTTTCCTTCTTTTATCATTGCTGGTATCTTTATTCTTTGCAACTCGCCTATAGCAGGACCTGCAGGTAAAGAAGTTGGGCCAGCAGTAACGACTATATCATATGGTGCAACATCATTTGGCTTTGCATAACCACGGGACTTGCTTTTCTTCAGTGTCTTGAATAGTTTGAACGGGTTCATCTCGGAGAATATCAAAGCCGGTTCTCTTGGAGTAAACTCATTTAATTTCTCTATACCTTCTTTACTTTTGATGTCTTTCAACGCTAATGCTATTACCCTCTTCTTACACATCTTTAACAGAACATTTCCCCTTATACTCTTCCTTATATACTGTAGCTGTCTGGACGGCATCTTGAATAAATCCAGTATCCCGATGACTGGGTATTTCTCGACCAGTTGTTTTATTTCAACAACACCCTGTTTTTTCTTCTCGCTGACCATCTCATTCAACCTCTAGTTTGATGGGATATCCCATCGTGAGTTTCAAGTAAACATTCTTTATGTTGTTCTTCCCTTTTGGAAGCCTAGTCTTTAAGAAATTCATGACAGCTCTTATGTTCTCTTCCAAGTCTTTATCGTCCATCTTTTCAGAACCGACAACTGTATGTATGATCGGATGTTTACTCACTGTGATTCTTATGGATTTTTTAGTATCCTCTATTGCTTTTTCTATGTTTCCAGCCACAGGTTTAGGCATCTTTCCTTTTGGGGCCAGAAACTTGCCTAAATATTTTCCTGCAACGACCATCAACTTAGGTTCTGCTAGGAAAAAATCAGTCTGGCCTATCAGTTTTTTTATCTCTTTTTTATCCTTGTTCAACTTTTCCATTTCTGAACTGTTTAGTACAGTACAACCATCAATTTTTTTTGCACTATCAGAAAAAAGTGTTATAGAAGCATCTTTTCCAGTACCTTTTGGTAGAATGAATAACTCATCAACCTTACTTTCGGCCTTTTTTAGGTCCAACTCTTTCAAGTTGACAACAAGGTCAAATCTCTGATTAAAGTTTCTTTTCTTTGACTTTTCTCTTATTTCCTTTATCTTTTCTAGGATTGTCATGTTTTCCCTCCTGCTTACGCAGTGTTAACGGGTTAATCTATGTTGGAGTTTAATATTTAAAAACCTTATACATCCTCATATTTTTTTGAAAAATGAAATAAAAACTTTAACAAAATTACCCACGGTTGAAATTGTTTCAGATAAATACACTTTTGAATAAATAGCTTCTATTGACATTACAAGAATCATGAGTAACAACAAAATAAATAAAATTGATAGTATTAAAACTTGGCTTGAAGAGATTTTCTTCATATACATAATTTATTATTCTAAGAAATAAATTAAATTAATGGTCTTATGAAAAAGGGTCTATCACCTTTAGTGGCAACGGTAATGTTGATAGCGATTACTCTAGCTACATCAGCCCTGTTAGGTAGTTGGTTCACTTCCATGATAAAAGTACAGACTGAGATAATAGATGAAGGGGCTACAAAACAGATCAATTGTACCGGTGCTATTTTGGACATAGTTGATGTCATATGTTCAAGCTCAAACCAATCATTAAAAATAGCGTTAACTAATCTTGGGGGCATTGAACTATACAATTTTTCAACCCTAGCTAAGATAGGCGAAACTTTCTATGATAACAACACTGGTGGACCGAATTCACGCGACCCATTAAACCCAGGGGAACAAACAATCTTGAATTACTATTGTAGTAACACATTATATTGTATAGCTAACAGGACTGTTGAAAAAATTAGAGTAAGCTCATATAATTGCCCTCAGGCATGGACAGAAACTAATGTTAAAAAAACTTGTACTTAATCTTCTTTATGTTTCTTACTCACTTCTATTACAGTTTCGCTTAAAAGGTTGAATTTTCTGGTGAATTTATTATCTACATCCAAGACTTTTCTAACAACATCTCTGTATTTCTTTTCTTCATCGGCCTCGTATTGATGCAACTCATCCTCTAACTTGAAGATTCTACTGTAAAACTCAGATTGTTGTTTGTTCATTTTTTTAATTCCATCTTCGAGTGTTGTCATGTCTATAGATTCTAAGACATGCCTTATTCTTTTCATCCTTTTTTTGTTTAATTCTTGGTTGTATAAGTTAATCCCAGTTAAGATGATCATGACAAAAAGCAGCGTCAAAGTAGAACTTTCATAATTAGTTATAGTAATAGCTAAGAAAATTATGGCTAAAAACCATACCAACCAAGTAATCCTGATGAGAGCGGACACACTAACACTTGTTACTCTTTAGTGAAGAAAAACTTAAGTAGTTGATTCTTGTTTTAATTTATCGTCGTATTTTCCTTCATCTATATCTTTTATGACTTCTTTTGGGTTCTTCCCTTCAACCGTCAAGGGCATACTCACTACAGAACCAACTATCTCTTTCAAAGCCTTTTTTGTATTTTTTGCGAGCAGTTTATCCCTCTTCATCCTCATTATTTTTATACATTGGTCGATTGTTAAATCGCCAACGATCACTCTTATTTTCTTTTCAACTGGTGCTTCTGCCACAACTGGTGTCTCACCTTCTTTTGGAATAGCTTCTTCTTTAGTAGGCTCATTTTTTTCCAGCTTCTTTTCCTCTTCTTTTGGTTCTTCTGCTAGTGCCGCTGGAGCAGCTTCTTCTGCCTTTTTCTCTTCGCCTATTATCTTTAAACCCAGTTCTTTCCTTATCAACGAAGAAACAGGCGGCGTTCCGACCTCAATCTTGTACTCTTTCGTCTGCTCGTCGACGATAACCTTTACAGGGACTTTCATCCCCTCATATTCTTTCGTTTTATCGTTTATTTCTTGTATAATCTTCCCGATGTTGACCTTGAACACAGATAAAGAAGGGCCTAAAGGTGGAGCCGGCGTTGCTTTACCACCATCAACTAGTGCCTCGACTGTCTTTTGTCCCATCTATTCACCTTTTTTTATCAGTTTAACAAGGCCAGCATTAACAGTGACAGGTATGGGAACAGTAACCTCTATGAGCTCTATAGTTACTTCTCCCTTAACATCATCAAACCTCGTTACTTTACCTTTTTCTCCTTTGAACGGGCCACCGATAACTTCAACTATATCCCCCTCATTCACTTTTATCTCTATCTTCTTTGGTTCCATGAACCTCTTAATATCTGACATGGACACAGGCGCTTTCAAAACACCTCGAGCATGCGGTATCTCTCTTATCGCGTTTTCTATATCTTTCAACTCGCCTTCAACAAAAACATACCCCCTCAATTCTTCAGGGTGTACCAACGCTTTTATAAACAAACCACCTACTTTAGCTTTTCCGAACACTGCCTCCAAGACTACGTTTTCTCTACCGATGATCGTTTTTACTGCGTATATCTTGATATCATGCACTATAGGTTCCATTTCTTCTTCATCCATTTTAAGCCCCGCCCAAGACAGATATAACGTAAAATATGAAACCGATTACACCCATTATTATGAAGCCCATGCCACAAATTCTTGCTGTTTCTTTTAACTCATCGGCATCAGGCTTTCTTGCCACTAACAAAACCCGCTTGTATTTTATCAAAGTTTCTTTGATGTTTATTCTCATCCGTTCATCCTCTAGAATTATTGTTTACTCTAAATATAAAAACTAATTATAAGAAGTTTTCCGTTACACGAACTCGATCCCAAGCTCTTCTTCTATCTCTTTTTTCTTTGGCTTGAACATTTTCTGCTCCATAAACTCTTCTTCTGTGGATTTAACGCCAGTTACTATTATCAATGTTCTGACTGTATCACGTAGGTCCTTGGATATCTGAGCACCCCATATAATCTTGGCTTCTGGTGCTAACCTACTCGAAACAGCTTCGACGATTTCTTGTGCTTCTCTTATAGTTATATCAGGTCCACCGGTTACGTTTATCAACGCACCCTCTGCACCATCTATGTCAATCGACAATAATGGGTTTGTTAAAGCCTTTTCTACAGCTTCTAATGCTCTGTTCTCTGTGTCAGATTCTCCCATTCCTATCATTGCCAAACCACCGTTTGTCATGACAGATTTTACATCAGCCAAGTCTAAGTTGATCAAACCAGGCTTGGTTATTAGTTCTGTTATTCCTTTGACAGAATTGACTAGGATTTCATCAGCAACTTTGAATGCTGTTGCCAAACTGACATCAGGAACTATCTCTAACAGTTTATCGTTTGGTATGATTATGATTGTATCAACAACTTTTCTTAGGTTTTCTAAACCTTCTCTTGCATTCTTCATCCTTGTTTGTCCTTCCATCGCAAATGGTAGAGTGACTACAGCCACTGTCAAAGCACCGACTTTCTTTGCAGTCTCTGCTATTACAGGAGCAGACCCAGTTCCCGTACCACCACCCAGACCACAAGTAATGAAGACTAAGTCACTACCCTCTAAAACTTTTTTAACATCATCCTTACTCTCTTTTGCAGCTTCCATACCGATTTTTGGGTCACCACCGGCTCCTAAACCGCCAGTAAGCTCCTTTCCTATAAGAACTTTGATATCAGCCTCAGAATAAAGAAGGTCTTGAGCATCAGTATTCACAGCCACAGTCTCCGCACCAACGATACCAACTTCCATCATCCTTGTTATTGTGTTGTTACCAGCACCGCCAGCACCGACAACTCTTATACTAGGTTTTTTGGTCTCGAGAAGTCTTTTCAATTCAGAATCGATCTCATGAGTCTTTTTAATTCCTGGTTTTCTAACGATTGGTACGGCCATAATCATTTACCTCCAACTTTTATTATCATTCAGTCATTACAACTATTAAATTCTAACGATAGTTAAATTTAAATCCTTATTGTTGACATTCGCTTGAAGATGTTTAAGTTCAAAATTTAAATAAATTTACGCTATGAAAGTTCTATTTTCACAGGAGTGTTTGGAGTATTGGCAAGCAGGCCATCCAGAATCGCCCGATAGAGTCAAGAAAACATTTGAGTTGCTGGAAGAAAAAAAGTTTGAACTCATAGAACCCGAACCATGCAGTGAAAAAGATTTGTTGTTGGCTCATGAAAAAAGTTATGTTGAAAAAATTAAGAGCGAAAATTTTTATGATTCTGACACACCTAGTTTACCCGGAATTTTTGATTATGCAAGATTGAGCGCTGGTTCTGCCATAAAAGCAATGAAAATTGCATTGAAAGACGAAAATGCATTTTCTTTGATGAGACCGCCAGGACATCATGCAGGCCGAAACGGAAAAGCATTGTATGCGCCATCTTTAGGTTTCTGTTATTTCAACAACGTTGCTATTGCTACAAAAACAGCGTTGAATTTTGTAAAAAAAGTTTCTATCATCGACATAGACTGCCATCATGGAAATGGTACGCAAGAAATTTTCCTTGGCGATAAAAATGTTTTGTACGTTTCTTTACACTTAAATGATTTCTACCCAGGAACCGGAAACACAACTGAAAAAAATTGTATAAATTTTCCCCTACCATTTGGCATGGATGAAGACATCTACTTTGAAAAATTTGAAATCGCTCTTAAAGAAATAAAAAAATTTAACCCCGATTTAATTGCTGTTTCTGCAGGTTTTGATGGACACAAGAACGATCCAATAACAATGGGCGGTTTGGGTTTGGATGAAGAATCTTACAGAAAAATAGGAGAATTGATAACGAACTTAAAAAAACCGAGTTTTGCTGTTTTAGAAGGCGGGTATGGAGAAGAATTCCCAGAATCTGTTTATGAATTTTTAATTGGATTTTCAAAGAAAAATTTTTAATCTTTTTTATCAGAAGTGGGTTTCGGCTTATTCATAACTTGTTCAAAATACCAACCATGCATTTGCAACCATATTTTCGCACATTTTGGAATATCTGTCGGTATAACAGCTATATGGTATATTCCGCCAACTTTTTGTACTGCCACTATCAATTCTCTTTCTAAGAAATAGATAGCTTCGTATACTGATGGTTCAGATCCAATCTTTTTTCCAACTTCTTGTACAACGTACCCCCATGGAACAATGGGGTTATGGTAATTCCTTATTGTTTGTAGTACTTCAGTTAATCTTGGGAATAGATGCCCATAATTCTCTTTACGAACTGAAGTTTGCATACAAACTTTATCTAAAATAAAACTTTTAAGACTTTCTGATTATTACCTATTTTATTAAATTTCTCAATACTCATCAACAAACCTAACTTTCTTTATTTCACTGATCCATTTTTTAATCGTGTCAGCGACAGTCTTTTTAACAAATTTTGATGCTTCAACTTTGATGTTTATCTCAACAGTTTCTTTATTCACCGTTATTGTTGCGTCATTTTCTTTCAATTTTAAATAAAAATTCAATACCGCGTCAACCTTTTCTTTTAAGCCTGTTATCTGGTTTTTTATTTCCACTTCATACTCGATTACCTTACCAGCTAAAGGATGGTTGAAGTCCACTCTAACCCTACCACCAGACAACGATGTGACCCGACCAGTTAGTCTACTGATAGTAACAGGCATACCTGGATACGGTGTTATTCCCTGTTTCTTGAACTCTGCAAGCTGAACGAGTTTTACAAACCTAGCGTCTCTTTCACCAAACGCATCTTCAGGCTTGATTGTGATAGTTTTCTTATTTCCAATCTGCATCTCTTTTAAACCGTTGTCTAAACCCTTTACAACAAAATTAGCACCGATTATGACAGGAATAGGGCCGTACTTTAAATCTGGGTTGTGTAACCCCTTTTCTTTAGCTAAATCCTCTTTTGTTAAGTCGAAAATCTCTCCACTCTCGACAACCTTACCGACATAATCTATCTGTATAAAATCCCCGTCTTTCATTTTTTCACTCTAAAAACATTCGATACCAAAGCTTTAAACGTTTTCTATCAAACAGAAAAGTGTTACCACCATTAAGTATTTAAATTTTAACTAAGAACAAATTTTCAGGTGATATGTTAAATGTTATTTGGCGAAGATAGAGACTGGAAAGAACTAATGTGTGAAAAAGCTCAAGTAGAGCTAGCAGAACTCATTGAAAAGGCCAAAAAACACAGATGCGCATACATGCAAGCTGATGACGTAAAAGTTGCACAAGTATGGGCTGCGTTGACAGAAGTTTCTAGACAATTGAAAGATATTGAATGCAGAATAGCAAGAATGGAATGCATAAGCAGAGGTTTCACAGAGATAGGAGAAATTGCAAAGAAAGACACATTGAGAGAAAGAGTAAGCGACATTTTCAAGCCTAAGACAAGCAAGGAAAGAGAACAAATCGACAAGATCGTAGATGCTTTGATGGAGTTTTGATTCTTTTATCGTTGATTAAAAGATGAAACGAGAAAGTTTTAGTTAATGGTTTAGATAATTCAAGATTTATATTGAAAATAGTGTAAAAATGCCAGAACTATTAGCAAAAAATGTTAGTGTTTATATAAGAGAATCCCGACACATGGATAGGTTATCTGATACTTTTCATGAACATACATTTTTTGTTTCAACTCCTTCAGATAACTATGCTCTCGCTTATTTAATAGAGGGAGATCCAGATTTTGAGTTATTACAAAAGAGACTCGGAAATTTATCTCAAGGATCAGTTTTTTTGGACAGGCTTTACTCATTACCAGTAGATTGGAAAAAATTTGATGAATTTAAAACTAAATTACAAGAATCTCATACTGTAGTACCTCTAAACGATGAAAAATTTAAAGAGCAATATGAAACAATAAAAAGAGAACTTGAATCATCTGAAATGAAACCAGAAGATACTCAAGAATACCAAAAAAAATTAAATTCTTTAACAGAACAACAAGGGAGACTTGATTTATACCAAAATGCCATGATATATGTGTTACTATTAACTGATCAAGGATGGATTGAAATCGAGGACGATTATCTCTTACCCTTTAAAATTTATCCATATCAATTAGATACATTAGAAAAATTTGGTTATATTGAAGTTAAAAGATTCGGTTCTAAAATTAAAAATGAACCATACTTTGCAAAATTAACTGAAAAAGGAACCTCTCTTCAAAAAGAACTTATAGAATTATTGAAAAAAAATTAATCGAAAAATCTGATAGTTGCTTTTAAAAATTAACTCAAATAATTTTTACTCTATTTTCTCATAACTCCTCCTTTACATCTTACACATGCACCTGTCATAGGATCGATACAATTTACACAAACATGTGCTCCACAGTATACGCAAACCATTAAGGCATGACTTACATTATTACAGACTTGACAAGTTCCTGCGATTGGCATATCACTCTATTTAATAATTAATTGTTATTTTTTAATTAATGCTTAAGCCCATAAAACAACTGCTTCAAGAAGAATTGAAGAAAAAAATTCCTGGTGAAGAACTATCTCTACTTCCTTCCAGCTATCAGAAAATCGGAAACATAGTTATTCTCAACCTAAAAGAAAAAATGTGGAAACATGATAAAAAAATAGGCAAAATAATCTTAGAAAAAATTCCCGATACGAAGACTGTTTGCATGAGGATAGGTTTCATAAAAACATCACACAGAAAACCCACCATGAAAGTAATAGCTGGAGAGAAAAAAACTGAGACTATCCATAAAGAGCATGGAATTTTTTACAAATTAGATGTCAACGAGATTATGTTTGCCAAAGGAAATTTGAATGAAAGAAACAGAATTTCAAAGTTAGTAAAGAAAAATGAAGTTGTTGTTGACATGTTTGCTGGTATAGGTTATTTTTCGTTGAGTATTGCTAAAAATTCTAAACCAAAAAAAGTTTACTCTATTGAAATCAATCCTGTTGCTTACAAATATTTGAAAGAAAACATCAAGCTGAACAAAGTCGAAGACAAAATAGTTCCTATTCTCGGAGATTGCGTCGTTGAATTACCGAAACTAGGAAGGATTGCTGACAGAGTTGTCATGGGATTGTTGCCCTCTTGCAAAGAATACTTGATAGATGCGATGAAAGTCATTAAACCGAACGGTGTCATACATTACCATGGTACTGCTAAGGATTGGAAAGAATTATTTGAAGATGTAAAAACTGCTGCCGACATTAATGGGTTTAAAGTAGAATTGATTGAAAAAACTAAAGTAAAATCATACGCACCAAAAATTTATCATTGGGTTTTAGATTGTAGAATTTTTTAATATTTACCATTTGTGTTTCGGGTTTCTTGGTATTATAAACCATGCGATAAAATAGAGCAAGATACCTAAACCAAAAAACAGTACGAACAAAATCCAAAGCAGTCTGATTATTGTTGGATCCACATCAAAATACTCTCCTATCCCACCGCAGACACCACCTAGGATTCTTTCATTACCAGATTTGTACAATCTTTTCTTCAATTCAATCACTCAACGAATATGTAATGAATTTTTTAATGAATACTATTGCATAACCCAACACAAGGAACACGAAAAATATCCCTGTAAGGTTTAGATGCAGAAACCTTGAAACGAAAGAGATTACACTACTATTGATAAAACCATTTATCAAGTTTAGAAGCCACGTAACAACCCAAATTACGATGATTATTCCTATGCTGTTGAAGATAGGTAATACTAACCAAAATGTTTTTTGATATCTCTTATTGAAATAATCGCTGTAACCGAAGAACAAGAAAAATGCGAAGAACCAGTGCATTTTTGTGATAAAGAAATTTGACAGTGTTGAGAGAAAATTACTGTTCAAAGGTAAATTAACGAACTTTAATATCCATACTCCTAAGGCCAGGCATATGACACCGAAGATGCTACCAATCAGAGGACCAATAAAACCAAACGAGAAAAACCACCAATCTCTACATTCTTTTTTCCATTCCTTGGCTCTGTGTTCGAAATGTTTACCAAACCTTTCCCCTAAATCTTCCATTTCTTCTCCGAATTCTCTACCTCTTTGTTCCATCCGTTTTCCAAATTTCTCCTCCCAATCTCTCCATTCTTCTTCAGTCTTACCAGCATATTTCTTAACTTCTCTCTTAGGATATTTTTTTGGTTTTTTTGCCATTTTATTCACTGAGATTATTTATTACTGTGAATAAAGGATAGAAATTCAGTATTTAATAATTTTTTGAAGAAACAAATTTAAGGTAAAAACTCCTTATTTTTAATCTTCGTCGGCAGATAAACTTCAGTCATGAACCTCAACCCACGGCCAGAAAGAGCTTCCAACTCAGCTTTAACCTTTCTCTCTACCATCAACTTTAATTCCTTTTGCCATGCTGGATGCTTGAACCAATCATACTTCAGCATCTCATGCGCTCTTTTTATGTCAACTTCTTTTGCCTTGATCGTAAACCCTTGTAACTTAAACTCATCTATGTCACTTATCGTCAAACCGATGAACTTGGCAGTAGGACAGCCGAGTCTTTCAGAAATGTGAGCGAGTGAAATACTACCATACTTTATCACAGAGTAAATGTACCATCCATAAGAGTCAGCATCTGTGAAGACATAAACAGGCAATTTATAATCTGACGATAACCTCTGTATCAACCTTCTCGGTCCTCTTGCAGCTTGACCCTGAGTCGTTACAAGAATACAATTTTGTTTCTGCCAGAACCTATCCTCATGCAACCTTTCAAAGGCAGCGTTCTTCTCCATGACCAGAATATAATCGGCATCTACACTCTTGAGAGTCAACTCTTCGACATTACTCGGGATAGACCATCCCCCTGAACCAAGTTTAGACCAATCGATTGTATCGCCTCTATCTTTTATTACAACGTTACCGACCACTCTCCCACGTACATCTGCATTCAAATGCAACTGTTCTCTCAACACATCCAACATGACTTCCAAATCTACGATTATCGGGTCGCTTTCAGATTGTTCATCGAAAGTGTTCTCATCAGAATTCGGTAGAGTCCTTTTCAACGCATAGAACAAATCCCTCAAGCTGGTATGAATGTTTTGTTCTTGTAATTCTTTACATAGAGAAGCAACGAGCATCGTCTGCATGAAAGGTTTGGCATGGGCAACGTTGAACAAGAATCTTTTAGAGGATTTATCTCCTAGAGTAAGCTGTTTAGATTTCTCATCATAAATGACATTAGACAAAGACCTTACAGGTATGTCTATATCAGGGTTTTTCTGCATTTCTATATCCTTTAGGACATCTTCACCCAGTGTTTCCAACTTCTTCTTTACTTCTGTCATCTACAATTACCTCAGTGTTCTTTTTTATAATACTCTTTAATTTATTTAAAATCGGTTCCGGCGGTTTGTTCGTCAACTTTCCAATAGCATTAGCAACTTCTGGTAAATACCTGTCGAATATCTCTTTTCTCCTCTGTTGCATCTCCATTCTTCTTTTACCAGAGACATGATGCTGTAACTTCCTTCCAAGTTCTTGTAATGCTAGTTTGATTTCTTTCATTATGTCTGGATATGCTGCTACAGCTTGCTTACTCTCAGACTGGAATGGAACCCAGACAGAAACTATGTGAACCATGATCACGGCAGGACCGACAGGAAGACTCCTACCAGATTGTTGTAAACCATACCTTTTCCAATCAGTACCGGTAACAGCTTTTGTTATCGCACAATCTCCTTCTTGGTATATTAATGGAACGCGATTTGACAACCTTACAACTTTGATTGGTTGATCGGCTGGTAACTGTCCGCCGAACGCGATAGCACACTCTATCTGGAAAGGATTACCACGGTAAACTTCTGGCGGCCTCGTTACAGAAGCAAAGAACTCTGCGTACAATTCTTTCTTCAACCCCTTGATCATCATTTCTTCCCCCAACGGCGAAAGACAATCTGTTGGCGGCCTGACGAGCTTAACCTTTTGCATAGCCTTGAATAATTTTTCTGTATCCTCGACTTCCAACCTATGTGGGGTTATTTTTGGGTCTATTCCAGCCAATTTACATATTTCATTCGCAGTCCCAGACCCTATTCTTGAGAAATCGTTAGACATGAAAGAAACGATTGTTCTAGATTTTGTCGATTTTAACATTCTTCTTAAAATACCCAATTCCACACCATGAGGATGCGGCATTATCTCTTTTGGTATTGGCGGTAATTCATTTACTGCTCTCGGGAATTCCATTTTTCCATTCGGTCCTTCGAATATTATTTCAGCAAAAGGATTACCTATTGCAACTTGTTTAATGTATTCAGGAATGCCTTGTCTACTCTCTATGTACCTGCCTTCAATTTCCATTTCCACTTTCAACCCGTGCCATTCCCTTCCATCTTCTAGGATTTGATGGCTTATGATTTCTGGCTCATTCCTTTTAACATCTATCATCATCTCATAATGTGATGTTTTTTTGTTGCCAGTGCTAGATATGAGTGTTGTAGGCTTACCAGTCGTTAATTGACTGTATAAGATGGCACCACTACCTCCTATTCCCTGTTGTCCCCTAGATTGTCTTAACCTGAAGAACTTAGAACCATAGAGCAACTTCCCTAAAGCCAAAGGAATTTGTTTATCCACTAAACCAGGTCCGTTATCTTTGATCATGACTCTGAACCTATCCGGTCCGTTTGGTTTAACTTCTACCCATATTCTAGGTAATATTCTAGCTTCTTCGGCCGCATCCAAGCTGTTGTCGACCAATTCTTTAACTACGGTCAACAACGCCTTGGTAGGATTATCATAACCTAACAGATGCCTGTTCTTCTCGAAGAATTCAGATACAGCAATCTGTCTCTGTTCTTTTGCCATATCTTCAGCAGTTTTTCCTATTTCTTCAACCATTCTATCAAATCATCGAATGTCTTTCTAACCATTTGTATAAGGTCTTGTGAGTGCAACCTTGGATTATCTTCATTATTGCCTCTTTAGCTATATTAATCTTATCCCACTTTCCTATAATGCTTACTGTTTTGCCAAAAACACAGGTTTTTACGTCAGCATACTTCTCTATGTACTTCCTCGTTTTACCACCTGTTCCGATTATTCTTCCTTTCAATGTAGCCATTCTTTCTTTTGATTTGGTGAACTCTGATAAATCTATTATTTCCAAGCCATACTCATCTTCTAACAGGTAAAGGCAGTCGTTAACGTCAAAACCACGTCCAAAAGCCTTCAAAACATTTTTTGTTTGGTACACGTTGAAACTTTCACCGTCTATTGCTACATCATCATTCACTTCAATCTTAGTACCAGTAAATTCCTCTATATTTTCCTTTATTTTCGAATCTTTTTTCAAAATTTCCTTTCTTTCTT
>CAZRNP010000021.1:6495-15783 GCA_964601485.1 uncultured archaeon | reverse complement strand
AGTAAAAAGAAAAATCAGTATAGTCTTAGATAGGATGATCGGTACAAAGGCCGCATACATTTTCGATGAAAACATGAAGTTACAAGCGAAAATACCATTGAACTTATTCAACGAAGAGAATGAACGTTTGAAAGAAGCGAAGATTGTTGTTGTCGATGGGATGATTGATGAGGATATAGCGAGAGTTGCAGAAACGCAAAGTATAAAATATTTGATTGGTGGTAAATCAGAAAAAAAACTTAGGATAAGAAATTTGACGATATACACGAAAGAAGAACTTAGTGAATAATTATTATTTTAAGAACGATTCATGTATCGTTTCGTATATAGGACCACTTCTCGTTAAAGTACTCTTCATTAGTGTTACACTCTGAACTTCAAATTCGCCAATTTTCACGTTTCGATTTTTTTCAATAAATTCTTTTATTTTTCTTTTATCAATCACGTTCTTCACTCGACATAATGTCAACTTCGTATCTTCATGATAGTCTCCACCGATGTACTTGGCAACTTTTTTAATCAACAAAGGCATCTCTTCACCCACGACTTGTATTCCCAAAACTTTTATGTAATTTTCATTCGGTATTATTTTTAAACCTTCCAATTTCAAGTTAAATTTTTCCACATCAGCAACAGACAGGTCAAGTTGACTCTTCAAATATTCCACTTTATCTTCATTCACATCTCCAAGAAAAGTTACTGTGAGATGTAAGTTTTCCTTTTCAACGAATTTTTCTTTTATCGGTAACTTTGTCATCTCATTCTGGAAAGAAACAACCTTTTCACGCAACTCATTAGGAACCTTAACGCACGTGAACAAGCGTAACATAATATTCATTTTATCTTCACAAACTTAAATGTAATCTTCACGAAACTATTTATTTGTTCGTGAAGAAAATGTGAAGTACGGGTGAAGTTTTTGCAGAATGATTATGAATATTTTACTAAATTCAACTGGAACTCAAACCCCTTCACGTTAACAATCGACCCACAATTAATGGTTGGTTATTCTGATCAGGGCAATTCTTTGTTGTCGCATGTACATAACTTACATAAGTTTGCTTTAATCAGTGGGCCAACCGGTTCTGGTAAAACAACATTAATGCTATGGCTTCGTTCACAGTTGATGGCTTTCAAGAAATTCTACCCACACTACATCTCTAAACCACCAAGGTCTTCTAAAGAATTAGTTGCATTATTTAAATCGTTTTTAGGTTTCAACATAATCGATAAAGTTAGGTATGGTGATTTATCATTATTCGGTCTTCAAAAATTTGTTGTTAGAAAATTAAAGAATAAACAGTTTGTTCTTTTAATAGACGAAGCACATGAATCTTCTGTTGCTAATCTAGAATGGGTTAGAACGATTGCCGATTCCATTCCAAATCTATACATAATATTCGCTGGGTTACCCATTTTTGAAAAAAACGCAGAAACACAATTACCGACACTTTTCATGAGAATAACAACAAAGACATATCTAAATAACTTAACTAAAACAGAAACTGAATCTTTAATCCAAAAAAGAATCGAAAATTCTGGCGGGGAGGGGTTAAAACCATTCACGAACGATGCCGTTGAGAGAATCCATGAAATTACTGGTGGTTTCCCAAGGGAAATAATCAAAATTTGCGATCAACTCGTCAAAATAGCTGCTGAAAAAAATATCTCAAGTATCAACAGAAGTTTCATAGACCAAATCATTAAAATATCAGAAGCAACAGAGCCAGTTGAAATGCAAGCGCCATTATCTCAAAAACAGAAAGAAATACTAGGAATATTGAACAAGAACCCAGATTTAACACCTTCACAAATTATCAGTCATTTCCCAACTGAAGAATATAAGGATAGGGATAATGCTGTCCGTTCCATTAATAACATTTTAAAGAGACTGTTAAAAGACGAGTTAATCCAGAGGAAAAAGCTAGGAAACAGTTATGTTTACTTTTTAACTGGTAAAGCCAAGACAGTTTTTACCGAGGCTTAAAAAGGATAAAAATAAATTAATTAAAAAGAATATAATAAAAGAGAGGTGAAATATTATGGCCGAATCAAGAGTCAGAGCGAAAGATATTATCAAGAAGACTATCATTAGTGAAGAGACAGGAAGAAAGTTCGGTGTTGTCGGTAATGTTGATTTTATCACGGAGAGTGGAGAACTATTAAACATCGTTATTGAAGCACCAACACCACACTTGAAAGAACTGAACTTAAAGGGAGATGATAAAGGAAGGTTCTTGATACCCTTCAGTGCTGTCAAGTCTATAGGCGACTTTGTAATAATAAGTGAAAATGAATTACTTTAGGTAGTTCTCCTTTTACTTAATTATTTACTTAATTTTTATCTAAAATATCAAATATTTAAGTAAAATTTTACTTAATATTTATTGATAAGATGGGACTCGGTTCTTGGTTAAGTAATCTTTTAGTAAAGAAGAAAGAAATTTTTGAAAAAAGTGAAGTTTCAGAGATACCTTTAAACAGGATGGAAACTCCTGATAAAATACTTGAAACCTGGCTAAGACCCGTTAAATTACCGTCTACAATAGAAATTGGCGAACGACTAGGTTTTATCCTAAGGGATTTGTCTGATTTAAAACAAGAAATGGTCTCTAAATCATGGTTAAAAACCGAATACGAGGATACTAGCCCACTAATAATTGATAAATTAAGTAAAATCGAATCTAAATTTGATGAACTTAACAGTTTACTTAACAACTTAAGTAATATTTTAAGTAATCTTAAAATTTTCCCCCAGTTAGAATTAAGTAAACTAACACCTACTGAATACCGTGATATAAACGAAAAAATACTCGGTTTAATCCAAGAATCTCAAAAAATCAGATACAAGGATATCGCAAAAGAACTGAATGTCACAGATCCGACTATAACCAAACACTTAAAATTCCTTTTAAATTCAAACAAAATAAAAAAGACAAAAATAGGCAAAGCAGTCTTTTACGAACTTATTTAATACCTTTTCTTCAATTCTTTTAGTATCATTTCACTCGGCACAGGACCTTCACGTATTATCTTCACATGATCTTCACTCGTCATATCGATACATGTTGACGGTTTAGTTATTGGTAAATTCCCACAATCTAATATCACATCTACTTTGTTTTCAAAAACTTCAACAACCTTCTTTATTTCATATATAGACAGTTGACCAGAGACGTTTGCGCTGGTTGTTGTCATGGGTTTTTCTAACATTTTTACTAGCATGTAAGCCACAGGATGACTGGATATACGAAAAGATATGCTCCCTGTATTATAATCCGAGACGAGCGTTTTTTTATTTACCACTATACTCAAAGGACCTGGCATGAATTTGTTGACTAAAGATTCTGTTTCTTTTGTTATCACTCCATATTTTTTGATCATTTTTAAGCTTGAAACCAAGATTGGAATCGGTTTTGAAGAATCCCTTCCCTTAATTTCATATACTTTTCCTATACTTTCGGCGTTTGTCGCGTCTGCACCGATACCATAACACGTCTCAGTGGGGTATATTATCAACCCGCCTTTATTCATTGCATCGACTGCTTCTGTTAGTACTTTCACGTCTGGGTTCACTGGATCTACACTTAATATCTTCGCCTTCATTTCAACCACGTAATGTCTACTTCATCAGTTCTCCAATTCTTTATGAAGGTTGTATCTTCTACTTTCATCTTTTGTCCAGCTTTGAATGCTAAAATACCGTTCCATGCAATCATCGTGCCGTTATCACCTGCGTATTTATCTGGTACAGAATAGGATTTGGCTTCACGCTCGCTACACATAACCTTCATCATCTCCTGTAAACGATGCGATGCTGCTACGCCACCAACCAACAACACTTCTTCCTTGTTTGTATGTGCTAAGGCCCTTTCTGTCACCTCTGTTAACATGGAAAAGACTGTTTCTTGAAAACTATATGCTATATCTTCCTTTTTTACGTTTTGATTATGTAACCTTTTACATTGTGTTACTATACCAGCGAATGACAAGTCCATACCTTTGACTACGTATGGTAAATCAACCCATTGTCCACTTTTTGCTAATTCTTCTATTTTTGGTCCACCAGGCATTTCTAAACCTAATTCTCTTGCTAGAACGTCGAAAGCGTTGCCTATTGGAATGTCTTCAGTCTCTCCGAATATTCTATACTTTCCTCCAATATAGGCAATTATTTGTGTATTGCCACCAGAACAATAGACGACGACTGGATCTTTGCAATCAGTCATCAATTTACCGATCTCGATATGCGACACACAATGACTCACGCCAACTATAGGTTTATTATATTTTAAACTTAGGAACCTTGCTACAGTTGCACCAATCTGAAGACAATTTGGTAATCCAGGGCCCATAGAAAAAGAAATTACATCAATATCATCCATTCGAACCTTTTTTAACGCGTTTTTTACTATCTTAATCGAGTTTTCTGTATGAAATTGAGCAGCTTCTCTTGGATGTATCCCTTGACCTAAAGGTGGTTTGTAAACAGATTTTTCATCAAATAAGATATTCCCTTTATCATCTATAACCCCTACTGAGAACGTATGGGCAGTTGATTCAATCGCAAAACACTTCATTTTTATCACTTAAAGACTTCTTCTATCATTTTTGACGAAATCTGAACTTTTTTGATGATTTCTTTGTCAGATAAACCTTTAACATTGTCATTTAACCTTATTAAAAGTAATGGTAACCTGAAACTTTCAAAATCACTACCTCTTTTGATGTCTAACACTGGTTTAAGCCTTTCTACTGCCCTAGATGTGGCCATGGGATTTATCCTTAAGATTCTTGACATTTCTCTAATGCTAAGTCTAGCTTCTGGTCTCTTTGAAAGCTCTTTTAACAGTTTTAAGACCATTAAATTGTACTTACTCTGCTTCACAGATGGTTTTTTTCTCTTCACGTGAATCCCTCACGAAGACATCAAGTGACAACTGTAACAGATAAGAAGTTTTATACTTAAATAATTGTCAAGTTTTTTTTGTAAAGAAATTTTTCATTACATGTTCTAAATTTATCCTGTAACCGTTCTCATGTCCGACATATTCAATATGTTCTGACCTACTTTTTATCTGATTCTTTGTAAGTTTGAATTTTTCAATACATACTTTAATGTCTTGTAAATCTCTTTCGTCCAACCTTCCTATCTTGCTTATTACGATGTCAACAGGATGCAAAGCTCTGAGTTTAATGTTTTTTAGACTTGTTTTTATTGAAATACTCTTCTTCAAATAATCATCCGGAAGAATCTGACTAAAAACCATTCCATCTGTCCAATAATCTATCCTAAACCCATGTGGAACCTTTTTCAACACGTCTTCAAACTCTTGAACATATTGATTTGGAATCGTAAAATCTATGTCTATTGTCGACGTTTTCATATCTAGTAAAGTCATCGCTGTACCTCCCGCTGCGACGAGTGTTATTTTCTTTGTTATTTCTTTGTCCAAAACCTCTAAAAAATCAAGCAGTGTCTTTTTATCAAACGGCATCGTACAACCTCATTTTTTCTAGGATGCTTTTTTCATCCATTTTAACCTCTTTTGTTTTTATTGTTTCTAGTATCATTATAGCGTTTTTTATTCCATTGTTTTCTTTGATTTTATTCAAGGTTTTAAGAATACCGAACAATTCCCCCATCTTTTTGTATTTTTTACAGAGGAATATCAGTAAATTATAGTTTATTTCGTTCTTCATCAAGAGTATCGGGATTGATTGGACTCTTCTTGCATCGTCTTGCAGTAGTACGGATGTTATGATGTATTCTATGCATATTTTTTTACCTTGTTCTATCTTAAGGCCAAATTCTTTGTAACCGAGCCGACTTAAGTTGTAAATCAAGTCTTTTTCTGTTATCTTTGCTGGGTTTATTTTCTCTTCTGTTTTTATTCTCATACCTTTATTTAACGCTGTTTTGATCCATATCCAGAAATTCTCCGGAGAGAAGAAAGCTATTTTATCCGATAACATTTCCTTTAATGGATTGGCTTCCTCTGAACCGAGTAAACCTAAAGATTCTTTCTCTATCAGAATAAGAAAATCAACCTTTATGTTGTGTTTTGATTGGAGTCTTTCCATGATTGAATGAATGCCATGTATCGTTTCTTCTTCAAAAGTTGCTAACAGAAACAACAGCTCTATTCTGTTCAGTTTCAAGTTTTTTTCTGAATCTATTATCGATATTGACTTTATCGAAGGAATACTCCTGAACTCTTTGTCTATCTCGAGAAAAATCGTTTGCATTTCAATGTTTTTTTCTAAAAATTCCTGCTTTTTCTTTTTTTCCACCTCTTCTAATTTATCAGTCAACTTATAATCGTTGAAATTCAAGGTTATGGCGGATGCTTTCCCTATTTCGGTTATGTTTAAGATGTTCTGTTTTTTTAGATCCTGTATCTTGTCGTAGATGTTCTTGTAGTATGCTGTCCCATGTGTTTCCTTGATTTTCTTGGTTAACCTGTTGATGGAGATAGGGCTATCTAAATCTTTAGAAAGTACATCCAATATCCTGAAAGTGGTGTTGTCCATTCTTATCACTTTTATAGTTTAAATACTATAATGTTATAGTATAAATACTATATATAAATAGTTTTCGATTAGAAATTTGTTATTTCAACCTCTCGAGTATTTACCAAAGAAATTACGACTTTTTACTAAATGATATAATTCACACAAGAAGTCAATTATAAAAGAATATTATTCATATTTTTTATGACGAAGAAAAAGAAAGAATTATGGAGAAGAGATGAATATGCCTAAGAAAAAATTCACGTACCATGTCGATGACCTTGACCCAAAAGAAGAAGAAAAAGACCAAATAAGTCACAGCGATGATTCTTATGGTACAGAAGAAGAAAAAGATGTCTATGATACAGATGAGTTACGTGATTATGAAGAAGAGGATTACAAGGACAATAAAGGAAGCATAATCGAAGATATAGAAAAATTAACTAAGAAGAAAAGATAGGTTTTTGTTCTTTTAATTCAATATAGAAAAAGATTTTATGGAAAATGAAGTTATAAAAAAAGTTCTTGAACTTTCCAAAATTAATTCATTAAACCCTATGCAAGACTTAGCCGTAAAAAAAGGCTTGCTAGAAGGAAAAAACTTAGTCGTTTCAGCACCTACAGCATCAGGTAAAACTCTTCTATGTGAATTAGCAGCCCTGAACCTTTTCAACAACAAGAAAGGCAAGATGATTTACATGGCTCCTCTAGTCGCTCTAGTCTCAGAAAAATACCAATCCTTCAAAGAAAAATACTCAAAATTAGGAGTAAAAACGACAATGTCTGTCGGTGATTACGATTCAACCAGTCAATGGTTGGTAGATTACGATTGGATATTAACTTCAAACGAGAAATGCGACAGTCTCATGAGACACAACGTAAGTTGGATCAACGATGTAGGTTTGATTGTCGTAGACGAGATTCACATGTTACAAGATCCTTCACGCGGTCCAACGTTAGAAGTTACTCTAACCAGACTAAGAGAGACAGTTCCACACGCTCAAATATTAGCCTTATCAGCCACTATCCAGAACGTGAAAGAATTGGGTGAATGGTTGGATGCTGAAACTGTCATTTCAGATTATCGTCCTGTTGAATTGCATGAAGGTATCTATCTCAACTCAAAAATTCAATTCTTTGGAAAAAACAGCTATGAACTCAACCCTGTTTTAGCTCCAGAATCAGCAATATTACAGAACACAATAAACATGAAAAAACAGGCTTTGTACTTCGTTGCAACAAGAAAATATACTGAATCTCTAGCCGAAAACTTAGGAAAGTTCAACCAGAATTTTTTACAAAGAAATGAAAAGAACGAACTAGCAAGACTTTCAGATAATATAAAAAATGTTTTAGAAATCCCAACAAAACAATGCAGAAAATTAGCTGATTGTGTAAAGAATGGTGTTGCCTTCCATCATGCAGGTTTATTGTACAAACAAAAAAAATTAATCGAGGATAATTTCAGACAAGGATTGTTGAGATGCATAATAGCCACTCCAACTCTTGCATATGGGGTAAATCTTCCAGTTTTTAGGGTTATTATCCGTGATTTGAAACGTTACTATTCTGGTTTCGGTGCTAAATTCATTCCAGTTCTTGAGTATAAACAATTCTGTGGTAGAGCAGGACGGCCGACTTGGGATACATGGGGCGAATCCATACTCATAGCAAAATCAGAAGATGAAGCGCAAGAGTTAACAGACAAGTACATTTTAGGTGAAACAGAGGAAATCCGTTCCAAACTAGCATTCGATCCTGTCTTGAGAATGCAAACCCTTGCTTTGATTGCATCTGGTTTTGTGAAGAACGAAGACGCACTCATGAAATTCTTTGAAAAAACTTTTTTCGCCTATCAGTACGGAGACGCTTCTGAAATCAATTCAAAATTAGAAGAAATCCTAGAGATGTTAGTTAAATTCGAATTCATTGCTAGACAAGAAGAAAAACTCATACCAACGAGGATCGGTAAAAGAGTTTCAGAATTGTACATCGATCCGTTCACTGCACATCATATCATCGAATGTCTTGGAATGGCTATGAAAGCAAAAACAGACACATTCAGTTATTTACACATGATAACTAACACTCTTGAAATGAGACCTTTATTATCTGTTGGTAACAAGGACTTTGAAGAAATTAACGGTGTCATTGCCACTAAAAAATTCTTGCAGAAAGTTCCACAAGACTGGGATTTGGAATTTGATGAATTCCTAAAATCCGTAAAGACGACTATGATCTTCCAAGGATGGACAGACGAATCAACGGAAGACCAGTTAATGACTAAATTCAGAGTTGCGCCAGGAGAATTGTGGACGAGACTGAGTAACGCAGATTGGTTGCTGTATGCCTCACAAGAACTTGCACTCTTATTAGGATACAAAAGTTTATTGAATGATTTAAGAAAAACCAGAGTCAGAGTGAAGTATGGCATTAAAGAAGAATTGTTACCTCTTGTCAGGTTAGAACAGATAGGTCGTGTACGTGCAAGAAAGTTGTTCAACGCTGGATTAAAAACAATCTCAGATTTAAAGAAAATACCATTATCGAGTTTAGAAAGAATTGTTGGACCTAAAGTTGCTGCAGTGATAAAAAAACAATTAGGAGAAAAAATTGAATTGATAAAAGAAGAAAAACAAAAAACATTATCTGGTTTAAAAGGGGAAGTAGTCTAGCTTGGTTAGGATACGAGGTTCGGGTTGTTAAAGAAAAACCTCGCGACCCGAGTTCAAATCTCGGCTTCCCCAAGTTTTTTTATTACATCGTATATAATAA
>CAZRNP010000021.1:0-6395 GCA_964601485.1 uncultured archaeon | reverse complement strand
ATTACATCGTATATAATAATATTATGAAAAAACAAAAGAAAACGAAATCTTACAATAATTTATCATCTTATTTGGGTTCTATAGGAATTTTTTTAATAGTTTTTGCCCAAATCACTAACTTTTTGAGGATTGAACCTTTTGTTTATTGGTACATTGCTATGATGTGGTATGGTTATATTTTTATTGTTGATAGCATAGTCTATCTCCTAAAAAGAAATTCATACATAATTAATCGCCCAAAGAAATTCCTTGTTTTGGTCATTTTATCAGTAATTATTTGGCGAATCTTTGAATATTATAACATATTTCTAAAAGGTTGGTATTATGTGAATGTTCCTGAAGAAAAAATATGCATCCTATGTTATTTTGCAATGTCAACAATATTACCAGCTATTATGGAAACTACAGAATTAGTCAAAGGATTGAGATTATTTCAAAAAACAAAAATGGAAAAAATTAAAATTAAGAAAAAATTATTTTATTTAACAATCTTAATTGGTTTAATTTTTGTTATTGTTCCATTTTTTTATCCATCAAAATACATGTGGGTCTTGGTCTGGATAGGTTTCATACTTTTTTTAGACCCGATTAATTATCTCTTTCATGAAAAGTCATTATTTAAACAAATAAAGAAAGGTGAATTGAATATAGTAATTTCACTTTTTGTAGCAGGTTTCATTTGTGGTTTTTTCTGGGAATTCTGGAATTATTGGGCATACACAAAATGGTATTACACAATTCCAATTTTAGATAAAATTAAAATATTCGAAATTCCATTCCTTGGTTTTTTTGCTTATGGATTCTTTGCTTGGGAACTTTACGCGATGTATTATTTTGCAAAGTTATTGTTTCCAAAGAAGTTAGAAAAAGAACTAGAACTAACATAATTTACATTTTTTCTTAAAAATATAGAAAGAACTCATTAAAAACCCAATCATTACTGCTATGGCTGATAAAACAGGTACATACCATTGTATCGGTATCAGGAAAACAACATCAATTTCTAATATTGATGATGGCCAACTTATTAAGAAGTATAAAGAAACGTAGTAAAATATATCCCAAATTGCAAAAACCCATAAGAATACAGCTAATTTTTCCCACCATTTCTTCCCTATTAATAAAGCAAATGCAACCAACATTACAATAGTTGAAGCCTCTCTTATTTGTTCTGTGAACAATAGTTCAGAAGGAAAATGTGGCGCCCAAGGCAAAATATAATATTCTTTCGCAGCAGGAATCATTCTCAGGTAGACTACTACTATAGCCTCCAATAACCCCATCGCAATGCCAAAAATCGTTATCAATAATAATCTAATATAAAATTCTTTTTTTATCTCATTTTTCATATTTTCTTTAAATAATTTGGATTTATTAAATAAAAGTTTTTAAAAAACTTTTCTAGCAAACGTTAACCAGCCAGTATGCATAACTCCCGATACTTCTGGCAAGGTATGCCTGCCAACACGCCATTCTCTATAAATGTTCTCTATAGTTTTGACTTGACTAAAATTTAACTTATCAATTTTTTTTCTTACATTAATTACTTGTCCGATATGTGGCGAATAAACAACTAACCAACCGCCTGGTTTCAAAACATCATAAATTTTTTCTATAACTTTTTCTGCATCTTCCATATCCAAAGTAAACAAGTCAACATTCTTTTCATTAATACCTTTCGTGACATCTTTTTCTTTAACTACAACATTTTTCAATCCAACTAACTCAACATTCTTTTTTGCAACTTCACAAAATTCTGGTCTCTTCTCATAACTCACGATTTTTCCATCACGACAATAATTCGCTAAGAATATTATGAGAAAACCAGAACCTGAGCCAGCATCGACGATTAAACTATCAGGACTTATTCCAGTGTAAGCTAGTATCATCGAAACATCTTTTGGTGTCACTATTTGTGGTAGTCTTTTCGCTTTTTTCATAAGAACGTCTATCACATTTGGTTTAATAATCACGAATTCTTTTCCAGTGTGTGTCTTTATTCTATCGCCAAACTTTTTTTTCTCCAGTTCAAACAAATCGATACTGCCATGTTCCGTGTTTAATTTTCTATCGCTAATTTTTACTAAATAAGTTCCAGGACCTACTAGCAGGACTAATTCATCTTCTTTCATAATATCTTTAATCTACATAGAACGTAAGATTTTAATACGTTCCTTTATAGGTGGGTGGGTTGCGAATAAGGAATCTAACGCGCTTTTAGTAGGGTCAACAAAGAATAAATGTGATACAGCTTCACTTATCTTCATCTTGCCTTCATTAACCTTCATGATTTTTTCTAATGCTGAAGCCAAACCCTCAGGATATCGTGTCAACTCAGCAGATGAAGCATCAGCTAGAAATTCTCTCCTTCTCGATACGGCAAGCTGAACCAACCTGACGATTATTGGTGCAAATATGGCTAGGATAAAACCCACAATAATCAACAAACCAAAACCTTTTTCTTCATCTCTATTTCTTCTACCACCACCAAACCAGAAACTTCTCATGAGTAAATCACTCAATATCGCAACTAAACCAACAAGAACAGCAATATAAGTAGCAAATCTTATATCATAATTCCTTATGTGTGACATTTCATGTCCTATCACACCTTCCAGTTCATCTCTTTTTAGATTGTCCAACAAACCAGTCGTCACAGCAATACTCGCATGTTGTGGATCTTTTCCAGTCGCGAATGCATTCATCTCTTCACTATTAACGACGTATATTTTTGGTTTCGGTATCCCAGCTGCTATTGCTAAACCTTCAACAACGTCAATCAAGTGGGTGTATCTTCTGTCATTCTCATCGATTGGTTTCGCTTTGGTAGCTGCCAGTACAACCTTATCACCATAGCTGTACGTCCCATAACTGTATATAATAATGAAAATTCCTGCGAAAGTAAGAAAACCAAAAGAAAAACCAGGTGTTAAAATCTCAGCTATTACATAAACTAAACCGATTAAAAAAGAAAAGACTAGAATACCGAGTAACACAGAGTCTCTTTTGTTCTTCGATATTTGATCGTAGAAACTAATCTTTTCCATTTAGAATTCAACTTTGACTGGTTTTCTTTCGGCTTCTGTTGCTTCAAAGAATTCTCTTGATTTTGCTCCACTTGCAAAAAATGACCCGGGTATCGTTGTTATCGTGTTATTGTAATTCAACACAGAGTCGTTGTAGAATTGTCTGGAATAAGCAACCTTACTCTCGATTCCATCCAATTGTTCTTGTAACAACTTAAAATTCTCACTCGCTTTTAAGTTCGGATAATTCTCAGCTAATGCAAAAATTGTTTTCAACGCTCTTGACATTTCACCATCTGCTTTAGCTCTTGTTTTCATATCTCCTGCTTTCATCATGTTTTCCCTTGCTTTTGTTACCATGCTTATTGCATCCTTCTCATGTTTCATGTAACCTTTTACTGTCTCGACTAAGTTTGGGACTAAGTCTGCTCTTTTCTTCAGTTGAACGTCTATCTGAGACCATGCGTTGTCGATTCTGTTTGATAGTACTTTTATCTTGTTTATGTAGTATACGACTATACCGATTATAACAACTACTACTGCGCCTAAAAAAACCAAAGGTCCTAAATCCAAAATATCACCCTAACTATTCTTATAGTGTCTAATATTTAAGAGTTTTCTAAACTATTTATTCTGAAATTTAAATAGTTTTTTAGGAGGGGTGTAAATGGGATTCTTTAAAGAATTCATGGATTTTATGAATGAACAGAAGATAATTGCAGTAGCTTTAGCTTTCATAGTCGGTCTCGCAACAGCTGCACTAGTTCAAGCCCTAGTAAAAGACATAATAACTCCGATATACAGTCCTTACCTTAGCTTCTTGGACCCGACAGCTGAAATAACGATAGGATTATCTAAATTCCTAATCGGAGATTTCATAATGCAACTAGTGAATTGGATAGTAATTATACTAGTGGTCTTCATAATAGGTAAGAAAATGATACCAAAATAATGACAAAAACTTTTTTTAAATATTTTTCTGTAATTTGAAATCCATTTTTTATTTTCTTTTTTATTCAATCAAAATAGTTTTATAAGATAATTGAGAATTAATCATTAGAGTGCGTGTGCCTTATGACCAAATCAAGCGACCCCATAAATTGGGGTCAAGGCACTCTATTCATCTATTCTTTACTAACTTTACTATAACTACAATAAACAGGATGTAGGACAAGCCAGTAAAAAACGTTAGAACGTTAAACTTGAACATAAGGTCTTCCATACCTGCAGCACGAACAGAGAACGCAAACCAAACACTCAACAATATTATGGATATGCCTATTAAACCAAGAATCAATAACATTGTGTTTAAAAATCTCATAATGAATCATATAACCTTTTTATTATTTATTATTCGCGTGATTCCTGCACAGACTTTCCACTTCTTTTTCTAGCTGCAATATGTTTTCTTAGGTACAAATTTGGGAGTCTTCTCAACCAGAGTTTGAACCTAGTGTATTTTTTACTCATGATTTTCCCCCCTTATGGCAGAAACTATCTTTTCCAGATGAGTAGCCTACCAAACCTACTCTTCTTTCCCTTCTTCAATTCTTCCCTACAACTCTTACAGAGTGGTGCTCTAAACCCTAACCAGGTTACTCTAATCAACCTGCCCACTTTTTTAATGGGTTTTCCGCACTTAGAACATTTTTTCTGCATTGAATAATCTTTACATTTCTATTCAAAAATATTTACCTCTTCATAAACCATTTATAAACTTATGCGTTAAATGATTTTTTTATGAAAGCTTACGTCGTTCAAGGTTTAATCGGTATTTTTGCCTTCAATGAAAAAGGAGAATCGATAGACCAAGCTTTCTTCCCAAAAGATGCTAAGAAAGTGGTCCAAAATGTAAATCAAGGTCTAACGATCGAAGAAAAACAGATGATAGACGGGTTGAAGAAAAAAGGATACACAACTTTTGTATCATCAAAGAACAATGAAGCATATCAATTTGAAGAAAACAACCTTGGAGAGAAAAAATACAGACAAATTTTCAGAACGATCGCTAAACAAGGAAAGTTTTCTGATTTAGAATTAAACGAATTCTTAACAACAATCGGCATAGAATTAACCAAAATCAGGATAAAAGTTGTAGTCAAGAAAGATAAGGTTATAATGCAGGCCGTGGACGCAATAGACGAGATTGATAAGTCACTCAATATCTTTGCCGAAAGGTTAAGGGAATGGTATGGTTTACATTTTCCAGAGATGGGAAGACTAGTAGAAAAACATGAGAAATATTCTAAACTAGTTGCAGAACATGGATTAAGGGATAAAATAGAAGAAAAAGATTTAGCTGAACTGACAAAAACAAGCATGGGTATAGAACTTTCTGAAAAAGACGAAGAAATCCTCAAGGAGTATGCAACAAGAATAAACGAACTCTACAAGTTGAGAGAACATGTAGAAAAATATATAGATCATGTTCTGAAAGAAGTGGCTCCGAACCTCAGAGAACTTGCGACTCCACTTATAGCAGCAAGATTGATAGCAAGGTCTGGTGGTTTAGATAGATTGGCAAAAAAACCTTCATCCACAATTCAATTACTTGGAGCAGAGAAAGCATTATTCAGATTCTTACATGGTAGAGGGCGTTCTCCAAAGTATGGCATGCTTTTTACACATGTCTATATTCAAAACGCGCCTGCAAACAAAAAAGGTAAGATTGCAAGAGTCTTAGCATCAAAGTTGAGTATAGCATCAAAAATGGATTATTTCGGAAAAATTGATAAGTCACAAGAAATGAAGAAAGACTTGGAAGATAGGATTAAAAAAATAATGGCTGAGTAATATGAAAAAAATGCAATCACAACAAAAATTTGAAGGAACGTTTTGGTTTAACAACAGACTATTCACTAAAAATTTAGCCCCAGGCGAACAAGTTTACGGAGAAAGAACAATAAATGTAAAACAAGAAGAATTCAGGGAATGGGATTACCGTAGGAGCAAACCAGCTGCAGCAATGTACAAAAATTTGCATCAATTCCCGATTTGGAAGGGAATGAAGATTCTTTATCTTGGTGTCGCTTCAGGAACCACGTCTTCTCATTTTTCAGACATTATAGGTAAAGAAGGAATCATATACGGGATAGAGATTTCTGAACGATCTTTGAGAGATTTGTTGCCAGTAGCAGAAAAAAGAAAAAACATCGTGCCAATTTTAGCAGACGCTAGAAAACCAGAGGAATATTCATGGATAGAAGAGGTTGACCTTATTTATGCTGATGTGGCCATCAAGGATCAATCGGAAATACTAGTCAGGAATTCAAAGATGTTCTTGAAACCAAACGGTGCCGCGATGATCGCAATAAAAGCAAGGAGTATTGATGTAACACAAAGACCGCAGGAAGTTTACAAACAACAAAG
>CAZRNP010000020.1:0-15844 GCA_964601485.1 uncultured archaeon | reverse complement strand
TCAAACACTCTCAACAATCATATTCCATAGTCTATCTTTCAGTTCCTTGTATATCTGATACCTTTTCCAATACTTGTACACAGTATTCTTACTGGCTCTATTCTCGTCTATCAACTGTTTAGGAGCCTTACCTTGTTCAAATTCTTTCAACAGTAGCCTATTCCAATTTCTTGTAGATTTGATAATTTTTAAGAAAAAGAGTATCAACCATCACTTCAGTTTACCAGCTTTAATCTAGGTCTCTCAGACAATCAGTAACAATAAGCATTATAATTTTATCTTTTCATTGAATTCCTCAGGAGTAAAGACTTTATTCTTTATATCTGGAAAAATCTTGAAGTGATCCTTGTTTAAGGTTAGAAGATAATCTGAACGGGAAATAAAAAATGTTGCTGCTATGACAACATCTTGATATTCAATCGGTTTTCCCTCTAGTATCAAATAAGATAACAATTGAGCAGTTTTTTCAGCCATTTCACCATCTAAATCGAACCATAAGAATTGAGATAATATTTTCTTAGCCTCCAGAACAGCTTTTTTAAAATCTTTTTTAAGGTACGATCCAGTCAATATTTCTGATATAGTTACAGTGCTTATAACAACTTCTACGTTTTTTTCAGCTAATTTTTTGAGTAAATTTAGTACTTTTTCATTGTGTCTATCGATTTCAACTATTATAGAAGTATCTAAAAGAACTCTCATGCCGTTATACCCAATCTTTTTAACCTCTCTTCAGGACTACTTCTTATCTTTTTTAGTATCTTATCGAAATTATCGGGTAAAAAATCCCCAACTCTATCCCATATTTTAGGGTCTCGTTTACTGGCTATCAAAATGTTATCCATCACGTTTAGTATAATGACGTCTCCTTCTTTCACTGCCAATCTCTCTCTTACATCCTTTGTTAGAGTGATTTGACATCCTCTTGTTACGATTACTTCTGGCATGAATATACTAAGAATTTTAGTATTTAAATATTTTACTAAATTTTATACTATAAATAAAAGAAAGTATCCACCATCATTCAGTTTACCAGCTTTAGCAATTTAGGTCTCTCGGACGATTAGTAACAGTAAGCTGAACATCTCGGGCGAACCCTTGATGCGTACACTACTGTTCTATCAACCTCGTATTCTACGAGAGTCCTCGTCACACTAACGACTGTTACCAGCCATTAATGAGATCGGTTGTCTATTTTTGCGGACAGTTTCCCGCTTAGTTCTGCAGAATATAGCCTAAGCTAAGACTCTTATGCATTCAGCGGTTATCTGTGCACGGCGTGGCTACCCGGCGATGCTTGTACAACCGGTATACTAGAGGCCGCAGGAGATTGTTCCTTTCGTACTTGATCTTCTTTCCACTCAGACAACCAACACCTCCAATAGATAGCGACCGAACTGTCTCACGACGTTCTGATTCTGGTCTCGTTAAAAGATGTATCTTCTAAACGAAACACCCAGCTAACGTCACCCTTTAACCAGTGGGCACCTGTACCCTTGGGTGCTTGTGCACACCCAGGAGGGGTGGAACCGACAACGGAGAAGCAATGCGCTTCGTCGATGTGAACTCTCGGAAGCCACGACTCCATTATCCCTGAGGTAGCTTTTCTGATACCACCGTCACCCATTAAGAGTATACGATGTCTCGCTAACCCATGCTTTCGCATTTGGATCCCTTTTTGTTGAGGATCCAATCAATCCGGCTTTTGCGTTTACACTCAACTCTCGATTTCTGACCGAGATGAGCCGAACTTTGGGCTCTCTTGATCACTTGTCAAGAGAGTACCGCCCCAGCCGAGCTGCCCATCTGAAGTTGTCCCGCTTTCGCGGTTAGCATTACGATTCTAAAAGAGTAGTGTTACAGGATCGTCTCCACTCGACCCGGAAGCCGAGCATATAGCGACTCCTACCTACGCTATGCATTCAGAATCATAACACAGCATCAGACTGCAGCAGAGCTCTACAGGGTCTTCGTTTCCCATTGGAGGTCTGTGGTCTGTTCACCACACAATAGATTCACTAGGTCCCGGTTCGGGACAGCGAGGAAGTCGTTAAGCCATTCATGCGGGTCGACATTTAATCGACAAGGGATTACGCTACTTTACGACGGTCAGAGTTACCGCCGCCGTTTACTGGGGCTTAGTCCCGTTGAAACAGGATTTGACACACCAGTACTGGGCAGGCCTTAGGGACTGTACGAATCATTTCTGATTAGCAGTCCCCTATGTTTTTGTTAAACAGTCGCTTCCTCCTTGTTACTGCAACCTGCATTACCTTGCGATAACACAGGCACGGATTATACCAAAGATACTCCGCCATTGTTGCCTATTTCCCTAAACCGGGTTTTCCTATCACATCTTCTCCTTTTCAGAGAGGGGCACCTGTGTCGGTTCTGAGTACGAACATGAAAAATTCGACAAGAACCATTTTCACGGTCTCCAAGAATCGGCGAAACTCGACATGAGCCGAGCTATTCCTGTTTTAATCTGGTTCTCTCCTTTACGGATCTCCCCAGGCTTCGACAGTTAAATTGCCTCCGCCTATCTAAAAGAGTCTGATTCTTGACTTGCGTTGCCGCATGTATTCTCATGGTACTGGAATATTAACCAGTTTCCCTTTCCCCAAACTATGTTAACGTTAGGGTTAGGATCGACTAACTGTCAGATGATCGACATTGCTGACAAATCCTTGCCCTTTAGATGGCCGGGATTCTAACCCAGCTATGATGCTACTTCCATCAGGATTTTCATTCCTTAACGGTCCACAGGATCTTACGACCCTACTTCTACCCATTAAGGACGCCTTCCTACCACCTCTTTCGAGGTCCAAGGTATCGGTAATCGACTTAGTGTCTTCCATTTTCAAGGCCGGAAACCTCGGTGGGTGAGTTGTTACACACTCTTTGAAGGATGGCTGCTTCTAAGCCTACCTTCCCACTGTCTAAGGGTTCGGACGCTTTTCTGCATTTAGTCGACATTTTAACACCTTAACCTTGGTCAGGGTTCTTCCCCTCTCGGGGCCCCAGCTTACCCGAGGCACCCTCACTTTAGTCTTCTACGGCGACGAAGGATTCGGAGTTTGACAGGAAAGCTGAACCTTTCGGTCCTTGACTTCCCAATCGGTAGCTCTACCCCCTCATCCGCCTCAGACTATGCTGTACTCACATACATTTCGGAAGGAACCAGCCATTACCGGTTTCGATTGGCTTTTCACCCCTAACCCCAGATCACCCGAGTGATTGGTCCTCAACATCGGAAGCGAACCTCCATCCGGCTTTCGCCAGACTTCATTCTGTCCAGGGCTAGATCAACCGGTTTCAGGTATTATCTCAGTGATTTCAGGCACTTTCACACCTAGACCCACACTATTGCTAGTTACGGTCTTTTTGCTTTCGCTCTGGCTACCCATAAAGGTTAACCTCACCACTGGAATAAACTCCCTGACCCATTATTCGACACGGATGTTGCAACCCTGATAAACTTTCGGGCCGCAACTGACTATTTCTGTTTGGCTTCGGGCTCTTTTTACCTCCCGTTAGGGATACTTTTCAGCATTCTATCGCCATACTAAATTCGCTATCGGACTCTAGAAATGTTTAGGGTTGGATGTAAATGACACCCGAATTCTTGCTCCAAAATCGAGGAACAATACTCTGGATACTCGCCATTTCACTCCTCATCTTCCTCTACGGGACTATAACCCTGTACCGTATCCTGTTCCAAGGAACTTCGAGACGATGAGTTAGAGAAGACACGAGTCCATAACTCCACATCCCTTTTTGCTCGTCACAAAAGGTTCGGTTTGCCCTATACCGCTTTCGCTCGCTGTTACTAACGGCATCTCGATTGATTTCTCTTCCTGCGGTTACTAAGATGCTTCAATTCTCCGCGTTCCATCTCCTCTCGGAGTATAAAAGGATTTCCTATTAAGAGATCTTGAGATCAAAGGCTGCTTGCGCCTACCTCAAGCTTATCGCAGCTTACCACGTCCTTCTTCTGTCCTAGAGCCTAGCCGTCGACCAAACAGAGTAAACAGACCTAAATTTTTGCCGCTGGTAAACCTATGATGGTCTCATACTGTTCGAAAAATGAACATCAAACCCTTCACCCTTCAAACCTTGAAGAGTTGCATGCATCTCACACTCGGCTCAAAAGGTGTCCATTCTCGTCACATGGAAATCAGAGAGACAGTTCGAATATCACTGCCGAGAACAATTAGTATAACAGGTACCAATGATTAAATTATCATTGACATTCAGACACCAATTATACCAAGAAAATATTATGATAGTAGGATTATTTAAACTTTTCTTTCAAAAGTTCAAAATTTCACTACAAAAAGAATAACCCTTAACAAAAACTCAATTCTCTAAAAAAACCGTCTGTTAAAAACCTGGCAACAAGAAATAACCTGCAGCCTTTTCTCTGACAACTCTCTTCACGACTTTCTTGTTCGCTAGCATCATCAAATCGTTTGCCACAAAATTCTTTGGCAACACTGCTTTTCTTGCTATATCGTCTGCAGTCTTCAATTTATCCTCGGCAGTTGCACCGAGCATTTTCAATGCATCTACGATCTTTTTTTCTCGATCTGTTAAGTCAACCATTTTATTAACCCCCTATGAACAGAATTTATAAGAGTTCAGATATTATCTAAACTAAGCAAATTCAGGATTAGAGACACCGGATAGTATCCTTTAAAATCATGAAAAGAATAAGCCTTCTTATGTATTTAAATTTTACATCAGACTTTCTTGAACCCTTTTTCTAGTTCTGGCGCCTTATTGAATGAATCTTCTTCGTTGATTTTCTTCAATTTCAACAATCTAGAAAAAACTAACTTCTCTTTTTTCTTGGATAGTTTTTTGTTTTTAGCCTTAGAATTCAACTTCAAAAGTATTCTTTTCTTTTTTTCATCCAGTTTTCTTCCTGTCCTGAAATAGACGTTGTATTCTCTCGGTGAGGCATTCATCACACTCTTGATTATTCTTCTGCTGAATCTCTCCCCTTTTTTCTTCAAGAATTCTCTTAAAATTGAGTAAGATACAAATTCACAGAAAACTTCTTCGGATATATCATTTTTCAAGAAACAGAAGGAATGAGCAATACCGTGTAAAGCATACTGTAAAGCTGCGTAGTAATTCCTTGACATCAAACGTGCGTCCAGACAGATGTATTTCTTGTTTTTCTTCGTGAAAAAGTATTCGTTGCAACTTTCTTTTCTTGGGAAAGGAAAAACTCTTATTCTGACGGTGTTAAGTCTTTGAGTATTGTAATTTTTAGGAGTAAAATCCAATAAGGGTTCTTTTAATGATAATAAGTCTTTTTTAAGCTGTTTTGGTCTTGTAACATCAACATCTTTAATTTTTATTTCAGGATATCTCATGTTTGTTTAGTCGTGGAGAAAGTATAAATGGTTTGAAGACGAAAGACTTAAAAAGATTATAATCCAGGCATCTGTGTTCCTTTTTTCATTTTTTCTTCTGAATCTGAACTGCCTTGAGTTAATAATCTTCTTGCCTCATCTCTTGCTATAACACTCCTTGGTGCCCTTCCATCAAAGTAGTCTGGATGATATGTTTCATTTACTTCTTGAGTTTTTTGATCTAATGTTTTTGGGTCTATTGAATCTTTATAAGGTTGTCGAACTGCAGAAGGTGTTTGACCTGAAAGAGATCCAGGATGATGTTTAATACGATAACCATCACCACCTGCATATATGACTAAATCGGCTACTCTAAATGCCCAGTTTTTTGTCGCTAACATTGTTTCATCACTAATAAAGGGTTACAAAGCATATTTAAAGATTTCGGTCTTAAAAAGGTTAAAATCAGGTTCTTTTGGTACATTTTTGTAACCCAGGTATTGAATCAAATTTTTCATCATTTAATATCATTAATTGTTCTATTTTCTCCTCTATTTCTTGTTTCTTTGTGTATAATTTTCTTAATTTTCTAATTTCCGTTATAAAACGTGGTCTCTTCAACTTAATTTCTCTATCTTTATAGGTCTCAAAAAGATCAAACTTAAAACCATTTACAGTAACGGAAGAAAAGAGGTATAAACCCCCACTTATTTTAGATGTGTTTTGCAGTTGATAGTTTTCTCTATCAATTCTCGGATCATATGGAAGTACCGTTCTTTTTACCAATGAATAATGTTTTTCTAGTTCTTTTGCCATTTTAATCTATAACTACTATTTAGTGACAATATATTAAGATTCCTATCATAGAAGCAAAATATTTTCGGTTTATTAATAAAATTTACTCAAAATTTACTAATTTTTTCAGTTTTATAAAAAATATTAGACTGAATTTAATTAAAAATAAAAAAATATATAGATTTAAATATTTACTGTTCTCTTGATAAAATGGGGACTATGTCAAATCAACTAAAAACATTGTACGGAGTTGATATCACAAAAGAAGAACTAGTAGGAGTTCTCCAAAAGGCAGAACTTCAGTCAAAAGGAAGAATTGTTGGTATTGAAGTAGAATTAAAAAATCCTCATTCTCTTGATCGATTAATAGAAATAGTTGGCAAGGTACAACAACTACCCCATATAAAGGAACATGGAAAAGTTGATTTGAAATTCGAAAATAAAGACACTATAGAGTTTAATTCAATTCCTTTTCGATTGAAAGAACTTCCAGATGTTTTAAAAAAATGGAGAATACTTGAGAATTTCGGATTAACTAGTACTCATTTAAGCTATACTGGAGAACCTTGGGAAATTTTAAATAAAATAGCATTAACTGCCTCCCCCTTCGCCCCTGTGTGGAGAAGTTTTTGGAATCAAGAGCATTTAGATTCTTATTTACAGTGCTGGCCTCATATTCGTGGCACTAGTATTTTACCAAGAGAGTTTGGAGCTGTTTCGATGGTAAGTGAACATCGTTATTGTATGAGTGCAGAAATACGTTACGTGGGAAATCAAATAGAGTCTTTAGATAGGATATTGTCCTTCGCTTTAAAAAATTACAAGAGAATAACTGATGAAGATTTTAAACCATTAGAACCAGATATCCCACATTTGAGTGAACTCAAAACAGAAATAACTAAAAAAATAAAATATCCACATTATGTTAAAAACGTACTAACAATGGTTACTTGGCCTTTTTGTATTTCAGAAAGTTCGCTCTTTAAAAAGTTCTTACCTCAGACTTTTGAGTATTGCGTAGATAATGGTGATTATTTACTCGAAATGTATACTTCACTCGCAGAGTCATATTTAGATAGAAGACCGTATCCTCACTTAGCTGCAGCGAAAGATGTAGCAAATCATGCAGCTAGAATGAATATAAATGAAGTTTATAGAGTGATACATTTTTAATTCAAGTATGAATCTCTACAACATCCAAATCTTTTAACTTATAATCCAAACCAACATGGCTTCCAGAGAACCTTGAGTTGTTAAAGATTCTTGCAAACTTAAAATCTTTTAGAAAATCTTTGTGAACGTTCTCAGCAACATCTCTTACTGTTGACCCCATCGGTAGGGTAATTGGAGGAATAATTTTAGGTTTACCAGGGGGTTTTGTATAAACTCTTATCAGATCAAGCCCAGTCCATATCTTTTCCTTTAACTCTTCCAGATTTGTTTTATTCTTAGCAGAAATCTGCAGGTATTTTGATTTAAAATACTTCAAGTCAGATTTGTTAACGACAAACAACATTTTTTTATTAGAAAGGTTCATTTCATTCAAGATTTTTCTTAATTCTTTTTCCTGTTTATCTAAATCTTCATTTCCATCCAATAAAATTAGTATCTCATCACAAGTGTAAATGATACTCATAGACTCGGGATCAAATGTCGATGGGATTTCAACCAGTTGAATTTGAATGTCAACAAAATCCATCATAGCCATGTTGGGTTCTTTTGTAGTGTAAGGATAATCACCGACTTCAAAATTAACTCCTGTTAACGCGTTCAAAAGACTACTCTTGCCAGATTTTGTCATTCCTAGAATACAGACTTGTGCTGAACCAGTTTTTTTAATTATAAACTTTGGCCTTGCTGTTGCTTTAGTGGATTTTTGTTTTTTAAAGTTTGCCAACCTTTTTTTCAACAGAGCTAATTGTTTTTCTGTTCCTTTATGCTTAGGAAGGGTCCTTATCATTTCCTCTAATGCAGCAATTTTTTCTTCCCTTCTTTTAGCTTCTAAATATTTTTTCTCTGCAACAAAATATTCGGGTCCAGCGTTTATGGGCATAATATTAAATTATATCAGAAATTTATAATTAAATGTGAAAAGAATAAGTATGAAAAACCATTCTATTTTGGTTATCGTACTTACTCTAACTCTTTTTATTCAACCATGCCTAGCTTCTATGAGTTTAATCACACCGTTAACTTTGAGTTCAAGCAATATTCATCTAGGAGAATCTTTAACAGTTTATGCCAATTGGAATGAGACTGTTAACTCTTTTGCAATTGAATACAACTCAACATCTTCTGAGTTGATGAACGCAACTGTCGATAACAACAGTACTTGGACTAATTACACCATCCCAACAAACAGCAGTTGGTTGTTAGGTCCTCATCCTATCAGAATTTATGTGTTGAGCCCAGAAGGTGTTGTAACCGATCAATTTACTTTTAACGTTTGGGGTTATTCTCAATCTTTGATTAGTTTAAGTTCAGACAACATAACAATCAGTTCCCCTGTTATTGTGACTTGTCGTGTCGTTGATTCTAATTCATTCAGCCCTATCGCAAACTATTATGTAGAAGCAACTTCTAGTTTAGAAGGCGACATCCCATCTGTTGCTAGTTTAACAAACTCGAGTGGATACAGGGAAGGTACTTTCACTCCAACAAAAAATGGAACTCACGTTATCATTTGTGTTTTAAACGATGATAACAACAAATTCTATACCGTGTTAACAAACGGTTCTTCAAATTTAAACGTAGGTTTGATTATAATACCAAGTTTTACTGGAAAAGGTAGGCTTAATGTTGAAAAGGCTTTGACAAAATCCGGCTTGATAGAGATGCCGAGCGGTTTGAACGCGACTCTAAAGAACTATACGATCGTGATAAATAACGAAGAGAATTCCACGATGCAATTCTCATTGTACATAGGCAATGATCTTGTCTTAGAAGATAGCATTCCATCTAATGGTAGTTATGTCATCAACCATTCTACGATAATGGGTTGGAAGGAAACTTATAACATAGTCAACCTTCACAAAGTCAGGATAAAAGTTGAAGGGAGTCATGGATTCAAGTCGTTGATAAACCAGGAGTTCACTGATGTATATGCTGATATTATTGTGAATAAAAAGTTACCAAAGAATTATGAGGTCAACATCTCTTCATCCGAACATATGCAGAATGTTTTGATGGAAGGTGAAATTCCCTCGGAAATTGATGTGAATAATGTAAAATTGTACCATTGGAATGAAGGTAATAATGCATACGAAGACGTGACAGCATCATCACTCTATAACGTTACTATTTACAAAATAGATAGGAAGATCAAATTCACTGTCCCGTCCTTATCGACACAATCCTTCATCTTAACGGAAAGTGGAATGGTAACTACTACCACAACTGTTGCGATTACCACAACAGCCAGAGAAACGACAACAACTCAAAAAATAACTACCACGACTATAAAAATTACGCCTAAACCAACAACGACAATTTTACAATGTCCAATTTGTTCCAGCCCGTCAGCATGGTCTGAATGCGTGAATGATAAAAAATCTAGGACTAATTATAAATGTGACGCAACAACAAGTTATCAATGTCAATCATTCACAGAAACAGAATCTTGTGGTGCCCCCTTCAATTATTCTTTTGCTGTAATCATCGTTTTAGTAATTGCTTTAATCGTATACTTGACCTGGAAGTACAGCCTTCTTGAAAAGATTTCAGGAAGAAAATTCAAGTACCATTATAAACCTAAGTAAAAAATTTTTTGAAGAAATTAAATAACCATTTTTTCAACTTCTACATTTCGATCTTTTCCTAAACTCAAGTCGCTAACTTTAAACTTTGTACCTCCATAAAGCATTACATATTCTTGACCACTATACAAACCAGCACCTATTCTACCGATAGCATCAGATTTCATTATTCCGCTTCCATTAGCTCCAGCAACAATTAATAAACCATTTTGCTTAGAGATTAGAGGCTGTCCATCTTCAGTGTATTCGTACAAACCAGCAAAAGCAGAAAATGGTTGCCTATCTCGAAACTGAGAAAAATATTTACTCAAAACTTGATATACTCCAAATTTATAATAGTTCTCTTCTGGTTGAGGATCGTCTTCATATTTAATTTCTCTCTGCTTATCACTATGACAAGTCCAAAAAGTTTTCTCTCCTGGATTGGGTCTAATGTAAGTTCCATCTGGCAAGATTGTAAAAGGTAGGCAGCGCGGATCACAATTTTCTTGATTGAAACTTTTAACAAAAAGCAAATCTAATAGCTCTTCTGTGTCTGCTTTGATTGAAAAAATTTGTCTTTTCTTTGGATATACATATTGAGGAATACTTGCTTGGTTGAGAAAAAGGGATGTCCAAGCACCCGCTGCTATTATTGTTGTTTTAGCTAATATTGGTCCCCTATTTGTTTGTACTCCAGCAACTCTTCTTTCTTGCCAGAAAAATGGTTCACCAGACATTCCTGTAGAGTTGACAGCCTCAAATTTTATGTTGTCCACTCTCGTATTGTATTGAATCTTTCCACCTAATCTTTCGAAATATGATTTATAAAACTCAACTAAACGATCTACGTCTAGGAAACCTGCATCATGAATAAAAACTCCTTTGTCTACAGGTTTTAAATGCATCATTTTAGCTTCTTCATCTTCACTAAACTGTGTCCTAAGTTTAATTCTTTCTTTCAAATCACTGGGTTCATAAATATCAATTTTTAAGCCTTTTTTTTCCATGTCGCTTAAAACAGGTTGTAACTCTTCAAACTTTGGTTCATCAAAAAGCCAAAGATATCCAGCCCAGTTAATTCCAAGGTTTGTACCTTGTTTTTGAACACTTCTTAAGCGTTCAATTGTTGACATGACCAATTTACGGTTTGTTTCAGAACTAAAAGCATATCTAAAGGCAGCAGCGCTCTTTTTAGTAGAGCCATCACCTGGCGCGGACAATCTATCTATTATCAAAACTTCATGGTCGGGGTTTTGTTCTTTTATATAACAAGCAGTTGTTAACCCAATTATTCCAGATCCAAGGATTAATGCATCTACATCTTGTTCAGTCATGAATTCAACCTAATGAAAGTTATAGACAATAAGAAAGGAATTAACAGATTTAAGCTTTGTGTGTTCATTTAAAAAATTTAAATTTAATCATAAGACATTTTTACTACGTTCATTAGAATAAAATTCAGAACAACAACAATGCTCCAGTAAAAACTAATACTATTCCAATTATTTTTTGGAACAAATTTTCGTTTATTTTTATATGTAACTTACTGCCCACTATTATGCCAATCAGCGTTGCAGGCAATAGGCTTACACTAAAATTAATGACAGTACTGTTAATCAAGCCTAAGTACAAAAACAAAAAAAGAAGCCATGTGTCCAAGAAAACCCAAAAAGCAATCAAAGTTGCTCTGAAAACTTGTTTCTTATCGACCTGATGAGTTAGGTATATGGATGCTGGCGGTCCACCAGTTTGGTATATCGCTCCTAATGCACCACTGATTAATCCAGCTAAAACTCCATACAATTTGTTCGAACTCTTAAACTTCATCCTCGGGAACAACGTGTTCAACGCAAATAGGATGATTATTATACCATAAATTTTTTTCAGGATGATGTTCTCAGAAGTTGCAAGAAAATAACTTCCTATGATCGCTCCAGCTAAACCCCCTATTATCAACGGGTATAAATATGATTTTTTAACGAATGGCCTTGAAGTGATTGCCATAATAACAGATGAGATTAAGTTCAACATTAACACTACTGGAACAACGAGTTTAATGTCAAAGAATAACAACATCAAAGGAACCATTATTAAAGATGAACCGAAACCGATTAAGCCAAACACCATAAAAGAAAAAAATACTATAATGCTCGATAAGATTACGGTTAAAATTAACATGTTATATCTTTGAACTCTAGGATAAAAGAAGTTTTAGTTTTTATAAAATGGACTGACAGGGATTTGAACCCTGAGCCTCCTGCTATTCTGGAATGTCTTGCAGAGCAGGCGATCTACCGTTGATCTATCAGCCCATTGGATATTATTAGTTCATTTAAATCTTATAAGATTTTAAAGATTACTGAATTTAATGTAAACCAAAAATGCTCTTAAAGAAACGTATTATAAAATCTAATAAATTAAGACCTGTATAACCAATATTCCTTAATATTTTTCCATTACCCAATCCAGCATAAATATTATCGTTCCATGCCCTTAAAACCATAACATATTCAGCTCCTGTAGCAGAATTGAAAATCAGCTGCCAGTCGTTTCCATCACTAGTTGTATAAATCTTGTCAGCTGTTCCTGTAAATTATTCTCTTGTTTTAATTATAGTTTTAGTAATTGCTTTGGTTGTATACTTGGTTTGGAAGTTTAACATCATTGAAAAGACTCTAGGAAGAAAATTCAAGTATGGCTATAAACCTAAATAAAAATATTGTGTAAATATTTTTCTAATATACTTATTGTTGTCGTGAATATACCTGGTCGATATAAATACAACATAATAAGGCATAATAAGGCATAAAAGTGCATAACATACTATCAGTAACATAATACCTAAAATTTCAGAAGCACCTTCTAATCTCTTTAATTTCACAATTTATTTTGTATTTTCTAAGAAAAAAAACCTATCGGATTCTATCATTTCTTCCAGCAAAGAACTTGAAACTTCCATAAATTAATACAATCGATATTGCTATTGCAATTATTGCAGCAATAACAGTAAAATCAGCTATATCAAACTTAGTTATAATATTACCTGACATTATCACTTGACCAATAATACTGACTCCTTTATCCAGAATATTGACCGCAGGATTGTAGCCTTCTATCTCAAATGTGAAATTAGCCTCTCCCTTCAACTCTGGTACTTTGAATTTCAAGTCGATCGTGTCGAAGACTTGAGTGTCTGTCCTTATATCATCACTCTTTGCTATTGCATTGATGACATCCCCATACTTGGAATGCTTGGCCGAGACAAGCTTGGCTTCTTTCTTCCCTTCTGAGTCTGTGATGAACAGCCTGACAGAATCGATGTAAGAATGTTCTGGCAGTGTTGTCTCTTTTAATTGAAGTAAATAATTACCATCGACAACAACAGGTTTAGTTGTTAAAGTTATGTCATCAACAGTATCGATGCCTGGTTGAGAATGGATGTTTGACTTTCTCTCTTTCACGTAATCTTTTCCATCATAAGTGAATAGAGTTGGACAACCGCCTCCACCGCCGCAAGAACCGGTTGCTACACAATTTGTATATGGTGGGTAACTTGGTACAGATGATCTGCAAATATTATTTACTGTTTTTGTGCAAGAAAGAGTGTTACTTGAGCAAGATGGTAAATAAGTTGGTAAACATGAATATGTTGTTTTTTTTCTATCAAGATAGCACGTTATCGTCATATCTGCATCTGGTGTATCCTTACACCAACCAACATATTCACTACTCCAAGTTTGATCTAGAACTTTTGTATCATAATATATATTTCCTTCTGCATCAATGCTTTCACAATTCACTGAAAATGCAAGCCAACTATTACCTAAATTATCTTGGCATATAGAGTTAGGTGACCAACCTTTAGTCCTACAATCTCCTCCACAATCTTGGACAATTACTTTTAGATCGCTACTATAAGGCGGAACATCTGTGCAATACACTGTCATATCGTCAGCACTTGTATCTGCACACCAACCAATACTTTGTCCAAAAGCGTCAAATCCACCCCATTGCATTGAAAGATCTCTTATAACTGCTGAATTTACCTGATTTAATATTTGTACTGCTTGACAATCAACAGAAAATGCATGCCATGATGAACCAACCTGAGATTGACATACGCTTTCTGGTGAAAATCCTATTTGCTGACAAGTTCCTTTGCAATCTATAAGAACTGCTTTAACATTTTGTGTTTTTTTAGTACATGATACTGTCATATCATCATGAGCTGTATCTTTACACCAACCCCAAGATGTTGAAGTCCAAATGGCTGAAAGATTTCTTAATGAAAAAGTAATATCTCCTTCTGCATCTAAATCATCACAATTAACAGATATTGCATGCCATTCAGAACCAAGTTGTGTTTGACATATTGAATCAGGTGACCAACCTTTAGTCCTACATTCTCCTTTACAATCTACAAGAACAACTTTATTATCTTTTGGAATATCTATTTCATTATTATCAAATTTATCAGAACAACCTCGATCAGCAGGAAAGTCTATTTTACCATCACCATCATTATCTATACCATCAGAACATTGTGGTTTGGGTGGTCTGGATGGCGGAGTAAAATATTCACATGTTGTTGACATATCTGCATCTGGTGTATCAAGGCACCAGCCAACAGAAACAGCATTCCAAGTTTGAGTTAGTGCCCTCTTAGCAAAAGTAATATCTCCGTCTGCATCAACACCTTCACAATTCACTGTTGTTGCATGCCAATCATTACCAAAGCTAGCACATTCTTTATCAGGTGATAAACCGCTAGTTCTACAATCTCCTTTACAATCTTTAACATTTAATTTTATATCGCTACCATAGGGCGGAACATCTGTGCAATACACTACCATATCAATACCGTTTGTATCTGCACACCAACCAATACTTTGTCCAAAAGCGTCATTTCCGCTCCATAGCATTGAAAGATCTCTTGTAACTGAAACTATAGAATTATTCTGATTTAAAAACTGTACTGCTTCACAGTCAACAGAAAATGCATGCCATGATGAACCAACCTGAGATTGACATACGCTTTCTGGTGAAAATCCTATTTGCTGACAAGTTCCTTTGCAATCTATAAGAACTGCTTTAACATTTTGTGTTTTTTTAGTACATGATACTGTCATATCATCATGAGCTGTATCTTTACACCAACCCCAAGATGTTGAAGTCCAAATGGCTGAAAGATTTCTTAATGAAAAAGTAATATCTCCTTCTGCATCTAAATCATCACAATTAACAGATATTGCATGCCATTCAGAACCAAGTTGTGTTTGGCATATAGAGTCAGGTGACCAACCTTTAGTCCTACAATCTCCTTTACAATCTACAAGAACAACTTTATTATCTTTCCAAGGTTTTGCTTCATTATCAAAAATATCAGAACATCCTGGGTCATCAGGAAAGTCTATTTTACCATCACCATCATTATCAATACCATCAGAACATTGATAAGTTTTAGTTATAACATTGTATTCATGACTAATAGATGAATCATAACTAGCAGGATTATTTGCATTAAAGTCATTATGACAGCCTGGATCAGCGCTGTCAATTAAACCATCACCATCATTATCTATACCATCAGAACATTGTCTATAATCTGACAAGCATGAAAGCATATTATTTGCACTAGAACAAGAGTAACTTTCACCAGGTTGACATGAAAAAGGTGTTCCTGTCTGATGCTGTGTGCAGCTATAATACGAACTACTATATGCTGGCTGTATAAATATCAACATTGCTACTACTATTATTCCGTAAAGCATTTTCTTTTTAGAAAAATCCATAAAAAGAATATATTAAGCCTGATATATAACTATTTCTATGCAATCTTTAAAATTTATTTTTTCTTAGCAAAGAACTTGAAGAAACCAAATATCAAGACTATTGCTATCACTGCGACAACAGCAGCAACAACACTAAAATCAGCTATATCAAACTTAG